>JANMFA010000604.1:0-3253 GCA_031377545.1 Hyphomicrobiales bacterium
AAGGCTGCGCCGGACGGATACACGCTGACCGTCGGCAGCCTTGGCAGCCACGGCGCTGCATCCGCCCTCTACGCCAGCATGGGCTATGATTCCCGGGAGCTGGAGCCGGTCGGCATGATTGCAGGCACGCCGGGCTACGTCGTGGTGCGCAAGGAGTTTCCGGCCCACAATTTCAGCGAGTTCATCGCCCATGTGAAAGCAAACCCGGGAACAGTGTCGAGCGGTCATGCGGGCGTCGGCTCAACGCCCCATCTGGCGTGCCTCTATCTCGCCCATCTGGCGGGCCTGAGGTTCAATTCGGTGGCCTATCGGGGATCGGGCCCTGCGATGAATGACCTGCTGGCCGGACACGTCGATTCCATGTGCGACCTTGCACCAACGGTCACGCCCCAGATCCAGGGCGGCACGATCCGCGGCCTTGTGCTCGCCCAGGCCGAACGCTCCGCCGCGACGCCGGATGTGCCAACAGCGCGCGAGGCTGGCCTGCCAGAATTCATCTTCACCGGATGGAATGCAATCTTCGCCCCGAAGGGCACCCCGAAACCGGTGGTTGACCGGCTCTCCAGTGCATTGAGTGCTGCCCTGGCGGATGATGCAACGCGCAAGCGCATCGAGGAACTGGGCTCGATCCCGACGCCTGCCGCCGAACGCACCCCGGACCATATGCGCCAGGTCGTCGCCCGGGATGTCGAGCGCTGGAGCACTGTGATCCGAGCCGCCGGGATTCCGGCTCAATGACACAAGCCGGCATGGCCGCCTGCCCGCCCGCGGACCCCGATCCGCGGCCACCGCAGTTTGCTGTGCCGCAAGGAGCCGGTGATTGCCATGTCCACGTCTTTGACGCGGCGCGCCATCATTATGCGGACGTCAGGGGCTACACACCGCCAGATGCGACATTGGCCACGATGCGCGCCCTGCATGCGGTTCTGGGCATTGATCGTGCCGTGCTGACCCATGCCAGCGTCCATGGCAATGACCCGAGTGCTGTGCTGGAAGGCGCAGCAAGCGACCCAGCCCGCTACAGGGCCGTCGTCTCGGTCAACACCGACGTCACCGCCAGGGAACTGGCGAACATGCATGCGCAAGGTGCGCGCGGCATTCGCGTCAACCTCGTGGACAAGGGCGGCATGCCCTTTGGCTCGCTGGATGACCTCGTCCGCGTGTCCGGCCTTCTGGCCGACCTGGGCTGGCATGTGGAATTCCTGGTTCATGTCGACGATACGCCGGACCTCTGGCCGCTTGTGCGGAAGCTGCCCGTGGATGTCGTGATCGGCCATCTCGGCTACATGCCGACCGGACGCGGCGTCGGCCATCCCGGTTTTCGCGGCCTCCTCGACGCGCTGGAGCGCGGGCGCACATGGGTGAAGCTGACAGGCCCCTATCGCCTGACAGCCGCAGACGATCTACCCTACGCCGATGTCACGCCGTTCGCCCGGGCGCTCGTGACCACGCGCCCCGACCGACTGCTCTGGGGCTCGGACTGGCCGCATGTGATGTGCAAGAAACCAATGCCGAATGATGGCGCCCTGATGGAGCTTTTGGCCGTCTGGGTTCCCGACGCTGAAGTGCGGCACACCATCCTCGTCGACAACCCGGCCAGACTCTACGGCTTTTGATCTCAAGGGAGACGTTGCGCATGTCCGCCACAAGACGCACTTCGCTCGCGTTGCTGGGAGCAACTCTTCTGACCGGTGGTGTCCGTGCCCAGGAGCGCACGCGCGTTTCGCTGGGAACCGCGACTCCGGGAGGCGGGTTCCCCGTCTATGGCGAGGCCTTCGCCGCCGCCATCAACAGCGCAGATCCAACATTGGAGATCGTGCCGCGCAACACCCGCGGCAGCGCAGAAAACCTGCCGATGCTGGAGCGTGGCGAACTGGACCTCGGCCTTGTTCAGGGCGAGGCGGCGCATGAGGCGCTGGCGGGTATCGGGCGCGCGCCCGCGGACCTGCGCATCGTCAGCGCCATGTATTCCTCGGCCGGATTCTTCGGAGTCCGAGCGGATTCCCCGGCGCGCTTGATCCAGGATCTCGTCGGCAAGCCCATCGCCTTCGGTGCAGCCGGTTCCGGCCTGGTGATCCTCGCGCGCTACGTACTCGACGGCCTTGGCCTCGACATGAATCGCGACTTTCAGGCAATCCTGCTGGAGCGCGCGGGCGACGGCCCCGCCATGGTCGCCGACGGCCGCGCGGCGGCATTGTGGGGTGGTGGGCTGGGCTGGCCGGGGTTTGTCGCGGTCGGGCGATTGCCGGGACGTTTCATCGCTCCAGCGACCGCAGAAGTCGCGCAGATCCGCGCCAAGCACGCGTTCCTGCGCGAGCTCACAATACCACAAGGAGCCTATCCGGGGCTCGACCAGCCGCTCCGGTCCGTGGGCTCATGGAGCTTCGTGCTGTGCCGGCGCGATCTCCCCGACGACATCGGATATCGCGTGGCCAAGGCCCTGCGCAGTGCCGAAACGGACCTCGCGCGACGATTGCCACAAGCCGCGGAGACCACGCTAGGCAACACCGTTGCGGCGGCACCACGCCCCGAATTGCTGCAGGCCGGAGTCGCCAGACTGGCCCGCGAAGCAGGAATTGTGCGATGATACCGGGCGCCGCTCCATTCATCCGAATGCAAAGTGGCCCGAATGCTTTTGTGCCCGATGCGCCGTCCTGAGCGCCTTATCGTCAGCGCACGCCTGGCCTCGGCGACAGGAATGGAGTTGGCGGGTGCCGTGACGGCGGCAGCGACTGTCATCAAGGCCGTGCGGCGTGAAACGGACATGGACCCTCCTGGATGGCGCGGCGAAATGTCAACGCGGTTCTTGAACATGAATAATCTGACGGAGAATGGTCAAAACAACTTTTCGTGGATGCAGATGATCACTTCGGCAACAGGCCGGGCCATGCCTGCACTATCCGCGCATTCTTGACCCGAGCGGATCGAACAAAGGCGCGGCTTGCATGCTGGCGCTGCGCCGTTCTCCGAGAATTTCGATCTCCCAGGTTGCAGTGCCCTCGCCTTGCAACGCAGGTGTCTTCACGTAGCCCGTCGCATAGGAACATCCTGCATGATGGCAATAGCCGCCTGATGTGACCCATCCGACCACATCTCCATTGCGCCAGATCGCCTCGTCACCCAGAGCGTCCGCGTCGTCCGCTTTCACCGTGAAGTTGACGCGCTGCAGTTTCGGCCCGTCCTGTTGTTCGGCGAGGGCGGCAGCACGTCCGACGAAATCATTCTTCCGGAAATCGACGAAGCGTCCCAGACC
>JANMFA010000634.1:0-4374 GCA_031377545.1 Hyphomicrobiales bacterium
TATGGCGTGCGTGCCGCCAATGCCATCGAGGATGTCATCCTGCGCGAAGGGGCCGATACCGTCGGCGGCCTCATCCTCGAGCCGGTGACCGCGGGTGGCGGTGTCATCCCTCCCCCCAGGGGCTACTGGGAGCGCGTGCAGGAGATCTGCCGGAAACACGACGTTCTTCTCATCATCGACGAGGTGGTCTGCGGCCTCGGGCGCACGGGAACATGGTTCGGCTATCAGCAATACGGCGTCGAGCCTGACATCGTGACGATGGCAAAGGGCGTCGCCTCGGGCTATGCCGCAATTTCCTGCACAGTTACCACGGAAGCCGTGTTCAACGAGTTCAAGGCCGATCCGGATGATCCTTTGAGCCATTTCCGCGATATCTCAACCTTTGGCGGCTGCACCGGCGGTCCGGCGGCAGCCATCGCCAATATGGCCATCATCGAGGATGAGGATCTGCTCACCAATGTGCAGCAGATGGGCGATTATCTGAGCGAGCGACTGCACAGCCTGTCGGGGAAACATGCCATCATCGGCGAGGTGCGCGGCAAGGGTCTTTTCCAGGGAGTCGAGCTGGTCAGCAACCGCGAGACGAAAGCGCCACTTCCTGAGAAGATGGTGCAGGCCATCGTGGCGGATTGCATGACAAAATCCGCCGTGATCATCGGCGCCACAAACCGCTCGCTCGACGGCCTCAACAACACGTTGTGTCTAAGCCCCGCCTATATCTGCAAGCGCTCCGATCTCGACGAAGTTGTCACCGCCATCGATGGCGCGATGACCCGCGTGATGGCGGCGCAATAGGAAGCGATGTTCGGCGGACTCAGGAGCCACCTGCACCCAGCGGAATGGCCGCGCCCGGCTCGATCACCAGATTGACCTTTGCGCCCACGGCGAAGGCAGCCTCGCGGCTGGGCGCGAGCACCAGCACCTCTCCCCATGGGGCATCGAGGGTGTATTCCCAGGAATGGCCCAGATAGGCGCGGCGACGGATCGTCAACGCGCCGCCCGGCGCAGCCGTCAGGCCCAGGCGGTCCGGCCGGAGCGCGACCATGCTGGCATCCGCGGGAACCGGGATCGCGCCCAATGGCAAGGTCACCGCGCCCGCCGTGAACACTGTGCCGCCATCCTTCCTGTGAAACGCCCCCTCGATCAGATTCGCCTCGCCGATGAAATCCGCCATGAACCTGCTCTGCGGCCGTTCGTAGAGGTCTTCCGGCGTGCCCTCCTGCGCGATCACGGCATTGTCCATGACGATGACCTTGTCGGACACCGCCAGTGCCTCTTCCTGATCATGCGTCACATAGAGAACGGTCAGGCCCAGCCGCTGCTGCAGGTCACGGATGTCATCGCGCACCTTGCGGCGCAGCTTGGCATCGAGGTTGGACAGAGGCTCGTCGAACAGCAGCACGCGCGGCTCAAGCACGATGGCCCGGGCCACTGCGACACGCTGCTGCTGGCCACCTGACATCTCCGAGGGCAGGCGGCTCTCGAATCCCGCCAGACCCACCAGCCCCAGCTTCTCCCGCGCCATGCCCTCGGCATCCGCCCGCTTTGCGCCAGATGCCAGCGGGCCGTACATGACGTTTTCCATCACGCTGAGATGCGGAAACAGTGCGTAGCTCTGGAACACCATCGACACGTCGCGCTCGGCTGCTCCCAGCCGCGTGACATCCTCATCACCGATCAGGATCTTGCCACCGGACGCCAGCTCGAGGCCCGCCACAAGCCGCAATGTCGTCGTCTTGCCGCAGCCCGACGGTCCCAGCAGCGTCACCAGCGTGCCCGCTTCCACCGAGAAGGAAACCCCGCGCACGGCACCGACACTGCCATAAAACTTCGAGACATCGATAAACCGGACAGAGGCGGCGCGGGACATCAATGAGCTCCAGGAACAATGGGGTTGGCGGCAACACCGCGCCGCCCGAGCTTGCGCTCGCCGACCAGCAGCTGGATGCCGATGACGACCACCAGCATGAAAATGATGAGCAGCGAGGAATAGGCGATGGCCAGCGGATACTCGCCCGCCTCAACGCGGTTGACGATATAGGCCGTCGCCATGTTGTAGCGCGCCGTGACGAGGAAAACGATGGCACTGACTGCTGTCATCGCATGGACGAACGAGAACACCAGAGTGGCGATGATCGCCGGTTTCAGCAACGGCAATGTTACCCGGCGAACGGTGTACCCCGTACTGGCCCCAAGCGTGGATGAAGCCTCGTCCAGCGACTTGTCGATCTGGCTCAGCGCGGCGATACCCGCACGCACGCCAACCGGCATGTTGCGGAAGACAAAGCAGATGATCAGGATCAGGCCGGTCCCGGTGATCTCGATCGGCGGCACGTTGAAGGCCACGATATAGGCCACACCGATGACGGTGCCGGGGATGGCGAAGGCCAGCATGGTGACGAACTCAAAGGTGCGCTTGCCGATGAAATCATGCCGGGTCAGCACATAGGCCGTCAGAATTCCCACCATTGCCGTGATCGGCGCTGCGATGGCGGACACCATGACGGTGACGAAGAACGAATCCCAGGCCGATCCTGCGAAGAACAGGCCCCGGTCATTCCATTCAATGGCAAAGCCGGTGAGAATATGCCGCCATGTCGGCTCCATCACGCCGCGCCCGATATCGGTCACGAACCCGCCCACGATGATGATGCCATAGATCGCGACGGTCATGACGACCCACGGCACGACCACGCCCAGAGATGCCAGGCGCACGCCGCGCGGCAAGGGCAACGGCACACCATTGTCACCCTTGCCGGTGACCGTGACATAGGAACTTTTGCCAAGCCAGATCATCTGCAGCCAGAAGGCCGAGAGCGTCAGTGCCAGCAGCAGGAGAGCCAGCAGCGCCGCCCGTCCCGGATCATGCTGCGCGCCTGCGACCGCAAAGAAGATCTTGGTGGACAGAACCTCGAACGATCCGCCCAGAACAAGCGGATTGCCGAAATCCGCCAGACTTTCCACGAATCCCAGCAGGAACGACGCTGCGATGGCAGGCCGCAGAAGCGGGAATGTCACGGTACGGAAGGTGTGCCAGCGGCTGGCGCGCAGCGTCTGCGCGGCTTCCTCCAGCGACGGCGCTATGCCCTGCAGCGCACCCCGCAGCATCAGGTAGGACAGTGGCGTCTGCGACAGCACCTGCGCGATCAATACGCCGGGAAGGCCATAGATCCAGCGCGAGCGCGGAACGTTGAGCCAGCTGTCGAGAAATGTGGTGATGATCCCGGTGCGTCCGAACAGGACCACCAGCGCCAGCGCGATGACGAAGGGCGGCGTGATGATCGGCAGGATCGAGAGCGCATCGAAAATTCTGGTGTTCTTCATGCCGCCTCTCTGGGCCAGCAGCGCAAAGGCCAGCCCAAGAAATGTTGCCAGCGCACCACTGAGCACGCCGAGAATGACGGTATTGGCGACCACGCCGCAGCTCGCGTTGCTGGTGAAACAGGCCAGAGACCAGATGTCCGGTGCCGAAAGCCGGGTCCAGGCGAGCCCGAGATCGAGCGCGCCTGTCTTGTCGAGGAAGGCGCTGGCCAGCACCTTGGCCACCGGGAAGAATACAAACATCAGGACAAGACCGAAGATCGACACCGTGGTGGTTGCGACCCAGCGATCCGCCTTGAATGCGCCCGACGCGGCAAATCCCCGCGAAAGCTGCAGTGTCAGTGCTGCGGCGGTCAGCGCTGCGCCCAGCCCCATCGGCAGTGCCTTCCTGCCATCGAACCACGCAGGCAGAAATCCGTAGCCGAGCAGCGCCGCAAGGCCGAGGACCGCTAGCGCCACGCGCCACCGCCCCGTAATTGCGCCCCGAGTTCCGAGCCCGCCGACAGCCAGCGCCGACAGTACCGGCAAGGCCAGCGGCCAGCGCCCTTCGGTCAACCAGGCAAGACCTGAGCGCAAGTCGTCGACAAAGGCCCAGGGCAGGACCAGGAATGCTCCGGCGGCGGCACCCGCCGCAAGCAGGTCCGTCAACCCCCGGTCAGCACTGCGCCTGCGCATCGCTTGATGCCGCCTTCAGCGCCCGCTCAACGCCTTGGCGCGTTGCGGATTTCGGCATCCCAGCGGGCGAGCAACCGTGTGCGCTCCGCGGAAGAGCCATATTTCGCGAAATCATAGTCGATCAGCTTGATGTCCGCGAGCCGTGGCGATTGCGGGGGCACCGTGGATGCCGTGTTGGACGGCACCTGATAGGACTTGGCCTCAACCGCGATCGCCTGCGCCTCGGGCGTCAGGGCCCAGTCATAGAAGCGCTTGGCATTGGCCATGTTGCGCGCGCCCTTGATGATCGACATCGAGCCGATCTCGTAGCCGGTTCCTTCGCAGGGCGACACGATCTTGACCGGCGCGCCACCGACAGCCTGCGCCACCGCATCATGC
>JANMFA010000031.1:0-4866 GCA_031377545.1 Hyphomicrobiales bacterium
ATTCTCTCCTGGGGTTTGGATCGGCATGTCCGCGAGCGGCCGTCTCGGCTTCACGCTGCTTCGTCCTAGGAACGTGCAGCTCTCCCAGTTGTTCCAATCCGTAATGCACTCATTCTGCCAGCGTCGGCGGATCTGGAGACCGGGAGACTCCGGATGCTCGCATGATGTGCCGAGCTTCTGTCGGCATGGTGAGTAGACTCCGATCCTGCCCGGATCGGGCGCACCTCAGGTAGTGCTGAACGACAACAGCGCGCCGAATAACGACCCGCAATCCTGACCCGAGAGACGGATGCGCGAAGCTTGTCCGTATGCGGTTATCTGAACACCAGCGGATTGCCCCAGTTCGATCAAGAACTTGAGGCAATGCCCCGTGACCGATTCAATCCAGCCCCCAAAGCGAAATCGGTCATGAGGCTTCTCCGAAGGCAGAAGGGTAGATCATTTCGCCAAGCGGCGAAAACCCCAAGGAGCAGCCCGATGAATATTCTGATGGTCCTGACATCGCATGACAGGCTTGGCACATCCGGCAAGAAAACTGGTTTCTGGCTGGAGGAGTTTTCCGCGCCATACTATGCCTTCCTGGACGCCGGAGCCATGGTCACCCTCGCGTCACCCAGAGGCGGCCAGCCACCGATGGACCCCCAAAGTGATACGGCCGATGGCCAGACGGAGACGATGACCCGGTTCAAGAGTGACCCGGCGGCGCAAGCCGCCCTCGCGACGACCGTTCAGCTTTCCACAATCAATGCTGCCGATTTTGCCGCAGTCTTTTTCCCCGGAGGTCATGGCCCGCTATGGGATCTCGCCGCGGATGCGCACGCGACTGCCTTGATCGAGGCGATGTTCAATGCGGGCAAGCCGGTTGCTGCCGTGTGCCACGCGCCCGCAGTTCTGCGCCATGCGCAGATCAACGGGGCATCGATTGTCGCCGGCAGGACAGTGACTGGCTTCTCCAATGCGGAGGAAGAGGCCGTGCATCTGACGAAGGTTGTTCCCTTCCTTCTGGAAGACGAGCTGCGGCGTCTTGGTGGCCTCTATGTCAAAGGTCCGAACTGGTTGAGTTTCACTGTCAGCGACGGGTTGCTGATCACGGGCCAGAACCCATCGTCCTCGCGAGCGACCGCTGAGGCACTGCTGAAGCTTCTGTCGGACTCCGGCATCAAAAGCGGATCGTCCTGAAGGAGGAAACGTGCTCGTTCCGCGTCAGGTTCCGATGTCCTGCGCAGCCGTGGTGTTGGTTCCTTCCTCTGCCTTGTTGAATGATCCCATCACGTCCAGCGCGGCGGCACCGAGCAGAAGGATAGGGGTTGAGAGGATGGCACCAAACGGACCCCACAGCCAGAACCAGAAAACAAATGACATGAAGATCATGAATGGGGAGATCGTCAGGCGGCGACCAACCGCAGTCGGGGTGACAATATTGCCCTCGAGCAGATGCAAGACATAGAAGGCGACCGCTGGCCAAAGGGCGACCCATAGGCTCGTGTCATTCAGAAGACCCGCTGCAAACAGCAGCACCGCGAGGACCACCGGGCCAATGAAAAGGATGAAGTTCAGAACAAAGGCTGCTGCCCCCCACAAGAGCGGCAGCGGAAGTCCCGCCATCAACGCGACGAGCGCGGTCAGCATTCCGAGACCAGCGTTGACGAGGATCACGACACCGAAATAGGACGCAACCTTGACCTCTATCTGTTCGAAAAACGCGCCTGCGGAATGGCGGGCGTTGCGGCCCATGCAAAGCCGGAGAATCTGGGCCTTCATGTGCCGGTGCGTGGCAAGGTAGAAATAGACCGTTGCGGCAAACATGAGCAAACTGCCCGCGACCGAGGATGATCCGACCGCAAAATCCATGATCGAGCTGCTATCGGGAACGGAAATCTTGGGTCCAGCACTTGGCGTCAATTCCCCAGCTGCACCCTCAAGTCGCCTTGCATAGGCAGCCACCCACGCAAGCCTGTCCTGGAGTGCCCCGACCATGCGGGGTAGCTGATCGCTCCAGACCGCGAATGGTGCGGCAAAGGCGGCGACAATTCCGCTGAAGCTGATCGTGCCTGCGCCGACAAGCAGGGCCGCAGCCGAAGCCTGCGGCACGCCCCAGCGCACCATGCGATCGGCCGTCGGCGCCAGCACCACGCCCAGAATCACACCAGCGACGACCGGCAGCATGATCGTCTTCGCCGCCCACATGGCAGCTGTCGTTACGATCAGCGCAATGGTGATCAGCGCGTAGCGTATGATGCTGTCGTGATCAGCGGGCGAAGTTCGGGTATCGGCAGCATTCTCAGCGATGGCTGCGGGTTCCACCGGCATCGGCAAGCGGATCGTGGGTATTGGCATGAGCGGCGCGCCTCCTTGAGGACCATAAGTGTTGCCGGGTCATGTTAGTTCCCGATCAGACGCCTGGACGGTGAATCATTCACAACCGCGCGGATGCGTGTCTCCCGATGCAGCCGTGGAACAAATCCCGGGGAAAGGCGTTTTCATTTGTGTGATCGCGTCTTTGTTATGGCGCAGACCATCATGCGTTTTCAGAAGGAGAAGAAAAATGGCACCTGAAACTCTCGTTGTCTGGCTTGTTGTTGGCGGCGTGGCCGGCTGGCTCGCTGGTGTGATCGTGAAAGGCTACGGCTATGGTCTGCTCGGGAACATTGCGATCGGCATCCTCGGATCCATCATTGGCGGCTGGCTGTTCGGAAGCTATTTTGTGGGTAGCGTCGGAGGTCTTCCGGGCGCGATCCTGGGAGCTACAATTGGTGCGGTGATCCTGCTTTTTGCGCTCCGGATCATCCGCCGCGAAGCATGATGAATGGCCAGAACGGATCAGCTTGCTTCGGCCCTTTGCTTTCACGCGGAGGGCCGTTTCATATTCGCAGGCCAAATCTGGAACCTTTGTGCTCGCCGCGGGTTCTGTTGTTGCGGTCCCTTCAGGGACCATGAACAAAGGAACTTCCCATGAGCAGCACAAGCGACAAGATAAAGGGCATGGCCAATGAGGCTGCTGGCAACCTCAAGCAGGGCGCTGGCAAGCTGGTTGGCAACGATCGGATGAGGGCCGAGGGCATTGTGCAGGAGCGCAAGGGTGAAGCCCAGCAGGCCATTGGCAAGGGCAAGGATGCAGTCAAGAAGATCATCGACAGCGCTTGACGAATCTCCTTTGCTGCCATTGACAGTCGGCGGCTGGTAGCCTCGTGCTTCCGGTCGCTGTTACTCTAGACAAATCCCGGAACACCACTTGCGGAACCACAGTTGATGACACGACAGCTCGCTATTTCAACGTTGGCCGCTGCTGTCGTGATGTTCCCTCTGGACTTTCTCTGGTTGCGGACGATGCGCCCATTCTACGAGAGCCAAATGGGGAGCATTTTGTTGTCCGAACCCCGCATCACGGCGGCTGTTCTGTTCTATTTGGTCTATGCCATCGGCATTGCGTTCTTCGCCATCATCCCAAATCTTGGATCGGGCACGATCTGGACAGCTGCCGGATATGGAGCTGCCCTCGGGCTGGTCGCGTACGGCACCTACGACGCGACGAATTACGCTACGCTGAAGGATTTTCCCCTCTCCATCATGATTGTTGACTGGACATGGGGAACAGCTCTGACTGCTGTTGTGGCGGCAGCAGGATGGCGACTGGTAACTTGGCTGAATTGACGCTGCGCGATCCCGCCCTTACGGCTTCTCGAGAATGCTCAGCAGCGCCTCGACCTTGATGGTTGCGAAATTCGAGAAAGTGTCGGAGATCGCATAGGGAAGCACAATGCGGTCCCTGAAGCGGATCGCGCCACAAGTGTAGACGACGTTTGGAACGTACCCTTCGCGTTCTGAAGGCTCCGGATGGACCAGGGGTTCGCGTGACCGTCCGATGACCTTGGATGGATCATCCTTGTCCAGCAGGACTGCGCCGATGGAGTATTTCCTGACAGCGCCGACACCATGGGTCAGGAGCAGCCAGCCTTCATCCAGTTCGATCGGAGAACCGCAGTTTCCGATCTGGACGAACTCCCAGGGGAAGTGCGGTTTCAGGATCGGTTCGCCGCCTTCCCAGGTATGGAGATCATCAGAATAGATCAGATAGAGATTTTCATTGTCCTGCCTGGCGATCATCGCATAGCGGCCATCGATCTTGCGGGGGAACAGCGCCATGCCCTTGTTGCGCGCAGCGGAACCAGAAAGCGGCGTCATCCGGAATGAGATAAAGTCACGGGTCTCGATCAGCTCCGAGCGGATCGCCCGCCCGCTGTAGGCGGTGTAGGTGGCGTAGAATATTTTCTCCGCTCCCTCGTTGAACTCTACGAACCGCGCATCCTCGATGCCGTTCGACTGTGATTCCGTGATTGGGAAAATGACTCTTTCGCTGATATCCTCGTTGGGCGCGAAACTGACCTCGACATCCTCGCCGCGCGGCCCTTCGGTGCGCACTTCACGGATCGGGATGGAGGCCAGCCGTACTGTTGGATCGATGCTGACATTGCCATCCGCTGCAATCGATCCCGCCCGGAATGTCAGGGATGAGACGTGGCCTTCACCGACGGCACGAAGACTGACAATGAACCGCAGCCCGCCCTCGGGCGCACCTGCCTGATCAGGGTGTGCGACGATGCTGGGATTGAACAGCGCTGCGGACTCGAAAGAGTATTCGTGGAGAAAGTAGGATCCGATGAGCTGGCGTTGCAGCTTTGAGAAAGGAACATGGCTGGCAAGAGCCTGTTCCATCTCGACAGCGCGCATTTCAAATCGTTGCAGCAGGTTGCGATGCCTGCCCTGAAAATTCTCGAGAACCTCGGTCAGAATACTTGCCGCCGCAGCCGGATCGAGCGCCAGCACACGGTCAACAATATGGTTCGCCCTTGTCTTGTCCGTCGGGTT
>JANMFA010000066.1:0-4778 GCA_031377545.1 Hyphomicrobiales bacterium
CCGCGGTGTCTTCGGCGATCGGCATCGCGGCCGGGGCGATCCAGGGCTATCGCGGCGGGCTGACCGATTTGCTGTTCCAGCGTTTCATCGAGATCTGGTCGGGCATGCCGCAGCTTTATCTGCTGATCATCCTGGCCAGCATCATCACGCCGAGCTTCACCATCCTGTTGGTGTTCCTGTTGCTGTTCAGCTGGATGGGGCTGACCGGGGTGGTGCGCGCGGAGTTCCTGCGCGGGCGCAACCTGGATTACGTGCGGGCGGCGCGGGCGCTGGGGGTGTCCGACGTCATGGTGATGGTGCGTCATATCCTGCCGAACGCGATGATGGCGACGCTGACCTTTCTGCCGTTCACGCTGTCGGGGTCGGTGACCATCCTGGCCAGCCTGGATTTCCTGGGCTTCGGGCTGCCGCCGGGCTCGCCGTCGCTGGGCGAGATGCTGCAGCAGGGCAAATCCAACCTGCAGGCACCATGGCTGGGCATGACGGCGTTCAGCGTGATCGCGTTGATGCTGTCGCTGCTGATCTTCATTGGTGAAGCGGTGCGCGATGCGTTTGATCCGAGGAAGACATTCGCGTGACGGATGATATGCTGTCCGTCACAAACGGAGTTCAGGACCATGAACAAGATTGTTCGCGACCACTATCCCGCGAGTCGATTGCCTGAAGAGCTGCGGCAGGGACTGCCGGACAATGCAGTTGTGCGTGTTTCTGTCATGCTTGAACGGCCCAAGGAGACGCGTGAATCTTTGCGCGCTGAGCTGGACGTGTTGCGTGCCGGGCTGCCGCGCCTGCGGGACGGCGAGGAAATCGACCGTACTGTCCGGATTATCCGCGACGGCGGCGCACTAGGCTGAGCCACTCACCAATGTCCGCAGGCAGGCCACTCGCTATTGATGCCAACATCCTGATCCGGGCTGTGGAAGGCAGCGAGGCTGATACCGTTTCAAATGCTTGCCGCCATCTCGTGTTCGACAACCCCCCACCCACTGCATTCATCGTGAGCGAGTTGATCCTTTCGGAAGTGCTCGTTCTCCCAATGCGGGAGGGGAACGTGGAACTGACGCGGTTCTACCGGCGTCTTCTGACAGATCTCCGTGCATTCCGAATCATTCCCGTCAGCCGCGCTGTTCTGATTGACGCTGCGCGGCTTCGGTCGGTAAGCACGCTCAAACTGCCTGACGCGATTCACCTCGCGACTGCAACCCGAACAAGTTGTGCTGCTTTTGTGACGCTAGACAAGGCCATTTCGGCTGCGGGAGCTGTCTCCACCCTGCGCCCGGACGATCCAGCCATTGGCTGACATCGTTATCCGACCAACCACATTTTGAACCCGAATCGGAATTGATGACACCGTCACCCCTCCTCACCGTCCGTGACCTCTCCGTCGCCTTCCGCCAGGGTGGTAAGGAAACGCTCGCCGTCGACCGTGTGTCCTTCGCGCTGAACAAGGGCGAGACTCTCGCTGTGGTGGGCGAATCCGGCTCGGGCAAATCCGTTTCTGCCCTCTCCATCGTGAAGCTTCTGGCCTACCCCGCCGCATCGCATCCATCTGGCGAGATCATCTTCAACGGCCGCGACCTCATCAAGGCCTCCGAGGACGAGATGCGGGCGATCCGCGGTAATGACATCACCATGGTGTTTCAGGAGCCGATGACATCGCTCAACCCGCTGCACACGATCGAGCAGCAGATCGGTGAAATTCTTGAGCTGCACGGCAGGGCTTCGGGCGCGCAGGTCCGGCCTCGGGTGATCGAGCTTCTGACCAAAGTCGGTATCCCGAATGTCGAGGAGCGGCTCGCGGCCTATCCGCACCAGCTGTCGGGCGGCCAGCGGCAACGCGTGATGATCGCCATGGCGCTGGCCAACGAACCGGAACTGCTGATCGCGGATGAACCGACGACTGCGCTCGACGTGACCGTGCAGGCGCAGATCCTGGCGCTGCTGAGAAAACTACAGGCCGAGCATGGCATGGCCATCCTGTTCATCACCCATGATCTGGGCATCGTGCGCAAGCTGGCGCATAATGTCGTCGTCATGAAGAAGGGCAAGATTGTGGAGTCCGGCTCCGTGGCCGAGGTCTTCGGCAATCCGCAACACGAATACACGCAGGCACTGCTGGCATCCGAACCCAAGGGACGGCCCGCGCGTCCTGATCCAACGCGCAAGGTCATTGTCGAAACGGACAAACTCAAGATCTGGTTTCCGATCAAGAAGGGCTTCCTGCGCAAGACAGCGGGCTATGTGAAGGCGGTGGACGAGATTTCGCTCACGGTGCGCGAGGGCGAAACCGTCGGCGTCGTGGGCGAGTCGGGCTCCGGCAAGACGACGCTGGGGCAGGCGATCCTGCGGCTCATCCGTTCGGAAGGCCCGATCGTGTTCATGGGCCAGCGCATTGACGGCAAGCTTTTCAAGGAAATGCGGCCTTTGCGGAAAGACCTGCAGATCGTGTTCCAAGACCCTTTCGGCTCGCTCTCGCCACGGCTTTCGGTGGCGGAGATCGTGGAGGAGGGGCTGATCGTCCAGAACAAAGGGCTGTCCTACGCCGCCCGCCGCGAGATCGTGGCAAAGGCGTTGCAGGACGTGGGGCTCGATCCGGCAGCGATGGATCGCTACCCACATGAATTCTCCGGCGGGCAGCGCCAGCGCATCGCCATCGCCCGCGCCATGGCGCTCAGCCCGAAATTCGTGGTGCTGGATGAACCGACATCGGCGCTGGACAAGACGGTGCAGGTGCAGATCGTGGAGCTGTTGCGCAAGTTTCAGGCGGAGCGCGGGCTGGCGTATCTCTTCATCAGTCATGATCTGCAGGTCGTGCGCGCGCTGGCGAACGAACTGATCGTGATGAAGAATGGCAAGGTCGTGGAGGCGGGTCCCGCGGCGGATATCTTTGCGAACCCGCAGACGGAGTACACCAAGGCGCTGCTGGCCGCGGCCTTCAGCCATGAAGCGGTGCCTGCGCCCGCGGTTGCGGGTTGAGCGACGTGCCGCGCTCCATCATTCTGGTGCTCGATAGCTTTGGCATTGGCGGCGCGCCGGATGCCGCAGCCTATGGCGACGAGGGCAGCAACACCTTCGGGCATATCGCCGCGTTCTGCGCTGACGGGCGGGGAGACCGCAAGGGTTTGCGACAAGGGCCGCTGAGGCTGCCACATCTCGATGCGCTGGGTCTTGGCGCGGCTGGCCTTGCGGCCACCCGAACCTTGGCACCGGGCTTTTCTGCCCGGCCCACGCGCGGTGTGGCTGCGGCGGCTGTCGAGACGTCGAAGGGCAAAGACACCCCGTCCGGCCATTGGGAGATTTCGGGATGTCCCGTGCCGTTCGAGTGGGGCTATTTCGCCACCACCATCCCAAGTTTTCCGGCTGATCTCACAGCTGCGATCATCCGTGAGGGAAAGCTGCCGGGTATCCTGGGCAATCGCCATGCCTCGGGCATCGGCGTGATCGAGGACTTCGGCGAGGAAAGCCTGCGGACGGGCCAGCCGATCCTCTACACATCGGTCGATTCCGTGTTGCAGATCGCGGCGCACGAAGAGCATTTCGGCCTGCAGCGTCTCTATGATCTGTGCAGGATATGCCGTGGGCTGGTCGATCCGCTGATGATCGGTCGCGTCATCGCCAGACCCTTTGTCGGGACATCGAAAGCGGATTTCAAACGCACGCCCAACCGCAAGGATTTCGCAATCCCCCCGCCGGAGGGGAATATTTTCGACCGCTGCAAGGCCGCCGGGCGCAGCGTGATCACGGTTGGCAAGATTGGTGACATTTTTGCGCATCGCAACACGGGCGAGGAACGCAAGGGCAAGTCCAATGACGAGCACGTCTCGCTGATGCTGGACGCGCTGGAGCGATTGCCGGAAGGTGGCTTCATGTTCGTCAATCTGGTGGATTTCGATACGGAATACGGCCACCGCCGGGATGTGCCGGGATATGCGGCCTGCCTTGAGGCTTTCGACAGGCGACTGCCGGAGATCGAGGCTGGCCTGAAGCCGAGCGATCTGCTCATCATCACGGCGGACCATGGCAATGACCCGACATGGCGCGGAACGGACCATACGCGCGAATGCGTGCCTGTGCTGATGGCAGGGCCGGGGATCATTCCAGCGGTTGCGGGGCTGCGCTCAAGCTTCGCCGATATTGGTGCTACGGTGGCGCGGCATCTGGGACTTCCTGCAACGCCGTCTGGCCAGGTGATCCCGACCGAATTCCAGTAAAAAACCGGGCGCTTGTGACGCCCGGCTTTCTGTCTCGTGCGATCCGATCAGGACCCAATCACGCCTGTGGCTGGGGCTCCATGCCGCCATCCGGCTCAGGCTTGGGTCTGCCCTTGCCTGTGGATGGAACGGCAGTGCCGCGTGGCGTGGAGGGCTGATCATCATCCGGACGGTTGATCGGCCGCCCCGCGATGATTTCCTTCAGCTCGTCGCCGGTCAGCGTCTCATATTCGAGCAGAGCCTGCGCCACGGCTTCCAGCTGGGCTTCCAGCGTTCCGCGCACGACGCGGCCGAGGTCGGCGATCTGGAACGGCTTCCCGAGCATCGCGGCAAAGTTCCTCTGCCCGCCGTCCTCCAGCTCGCCCCGCGCCGCGTAGCCGCTGGCCAGGATCACCGGTGTCCCCGGGGCGCACCGGCGGATCTCGGCCGCCAGCTCGGACCCGGTCAGGTGCGGCATGGAGAGGTCGGTCAGCACCAGGTCGAAGTCCGAGGGCATCCGCCGGAACTCCGCCAGGGCCTCGGCCGGATCGGTGAAGCCGGAAACCTGGTAGCCGAGGCGGAGAAGGG
>JANMFA010000086.1:0-2911 GCA_031377545.1 Hyphomicrobiales bacterium
GTCATCTGGAGGCTCTCGGCCAAAGTGAAGGGAGCCGGAGGCACTGCGGCGATCGACAACATCGAACTTGTCCTTGGCAACACGGATAGCCAGACTGTCTTCAGCGGCAATGGCGATCTCGATCTCAGCCAGGCCCATCCACTCAAGATCGCGCTCTCTGCCCGCCAGATCGACCTTGATCGGCTGCTGGCGGGCGAAGACGCCAGACGGATACAAAATCCTGACGGCCTGTTCCGCGCCGTTCTGAACGCGAGTGGCAGCGGTGGGCCGCGCTCCAGCGCCATTGGCGAACTTGATGTCACCGTGGGTTCCATTCTCCTGGGCGGCGACATCATTATCGGCCCCAGACTGGTGTTGCGGGCGGAAGCCGGAAGCATGGGCGTTCGGCATGTCTCGGGGGAATTGCCGGGCCGGACGCTGCTGAAGCTCGAAAGTGCCGCCGATGTCGGGGCAGGCTCTCTCGCAGGCCGATTGTCGTTCGAAAGCCGGGATCTCGCCCGGTTGTCGGCGTGGTTTCACGCCGTGCCTCCCAGACCCATCGGCCTGCGCAGCGTGAATTTGCAGGGTGATCTTCGACAGGGGCCGCAGGAGATCAGCATCACCGATGCATCCCTTGTGGCCGATGATATGCGTCTTGGCGGCTTTCTCCGGCTGAACATGGCGGGGGTGCGGCCGTTGCTGACGCTTCGCCTCACGGCAGATCAACTCGATGTTGCGAAGGTTCCGGAGCTACCTGAAGGCGATCAGACCGCGCGCTGGGATCTCGATCTTGGCATCGAGGCTCGCCGGGTACGCTATGGCGGCGTCGGTGCGGGCGACATTTCCTTCCGCTTCCGCAAGGAGGGCGAGGTGTCCATCCTCGATGATCTGCGGATTGCAAATCTCGGCGGAGCCAATCTCACAGCGCGCGGGGTTCTGACCGGCCCAGCGCCAAAGCTGGAAGGCCATCTGCAGGCAACGAAACTCAGTGCCCTTCTGCAACTGGCTGACCGTGTGTCGTCACATGGCCTCATGCCTTTGCTGGTGGCGCGGGCGGAAAGCCTCGCTCCTGCCGATCTTGCATTTGGCCTGACATCAGACACCGCCCGTCCGGATCAGAAAACCCTTGCGGTGCGTGGCAAGATCAGCAGCACGGAGATCGATGCCGTGACGCGCGTCACGACCCATGGCGGTCTGGCAGGGGGCGACGCACTGAGTCTCCGCGTCAGATCGCCGGGCCCGGCCAGCGTCATCCGCCAGATCGGCCTTGAAGCGATTCCGATCACAGGGGCGGGGCCGGTTGACCTGACGCTGACTGGCGGCGGTCTGTCCCCGTCCGCGCACATTGCCAACTGGGCTTTGAAGGGATTGTTCGGAGGCCTTTCAATTGACCTCGCCGCCAGACAGACGGCGGACCCTGCGCAACCTCTGAGCGGCCAGATCCGCTTGTCTGCAGCCGATCTCGCCCCGCTCGCCCAATCGTTGCTGATCGCCGTACCGGCCGTATCGCCCGGGCAGGGTTTTGCGCTTGGTGCCGGATTTGACCTGCGCGGATATCGCGTCACGCTCCGCGAGTTCGATCTTCTGTCGGGTGGAACCCGAACGCGGGGAGAGATCACATTCAATCTGGCTGAGTTCGGTCGGGTGTCGGGTCAGCTGCGAACCGGGCGTCTCGAAGCGTCTGCCATTGCTCCGCTGATATTCGGCGAGCCGCGCGGTCTGGACACCGTATTGTCCTCGGGCTCGGCAGTTCGTTCAGGTGGAGTTCCGATCTGGGGGGCTGCCCGTTTTGGCGCGCCCGCGCCCATCACGCTGCCAGGTGATCTGTGGATCGAGGCGGAGAGCGTCGATCTGGGCGACGGCCTTGTCATCGACAGACCCCGATTTGTCCTGCGCTTCGAAAGCGGGCTGATCTACATCGATCACGCGGAAGGTGCGTGGCTGAATGGCCGCCTGAAGGGCCAGGCCACATTGCGCCGCAACCAGCAGACCGTCAGCATCACTGGCCGGCTCGGACTGGAAGGTTGGCACCTCGACCGCTTCCCGACACATACGGCGTCGGCGGGGGCTCTGCGCGGCTTGGCATCGGCCCAACTTGATCTCAGCGCTACCGGCGACAGCCCGCAAGGTCTTGTTGCGGCACTGGCCGGCAGCGGTCGACTGGAGTTGCAGGCGGCAGAAGTCACGGGTCTCGGGCACGGCGCGCTCAACAGCATCCTCAAGGTGCCCCAGACCGAATTTGCCGCAGTGTCGCGCGACGCTCTGGCTGTAACTTTGCTGCAGCGGATGGTCGGCACGCTGGCGTTGCCTTCCGGCCAGACACCGCTTTCGATCGGCGCGGGTGTTGTCCGCGCAGGGCCGTTGCGCACGTCTGCATCGGGCGAGGACATCACCACAAGTGTCGCTATCGATCTGAAGGACATGTCCATTTTTGCCCGGACAGGGCTTGTCGCGCAAGAATCTCCCAAGGGCTGGAGCGGCCCACCACCAAGCGCCGAATTGCTGTTGCGCGGGCCATGGCGCAATCCGGTTCGCGAGATCGACGTGGCCAGCCTCGCAAACGGCCTGACATCCATCGCCATCGCGCGTGAAACCGAACGGATCGAAACGCTCGAGCAGGACCAGCGGGAGCGCGGTTTCTTCAACCGCCGCCTGCGGGCCTCCGAACAGGAGCGCCGTGCCGAGGAAGAACGCCGTCGTCAGGAAATTGCGGCGCGCGCAGCCGAGGAGAAGCGGCGTCGGGAAGAGGCTGCGCAGCAGGAACTCCCGGTCGGCACGGTGCAGTCGCCGACACTGAACTCGCCTCTGTCCATCATTCCACCTTCAGTGCGCTGATCGCTGGGGACTTCAGGGCCTGTTCGAGAACAAAAACCCTGATGGCGGACGAGAGGTTCTGCCGCTTTCTGCCGTCATCAATGCCGGCAATCAGGGC
>JANMFA010000098.1:0-1761 GCA_031377545.1 Hyphomicrobiales bacterium
TGCGGCTACAAGGCCTACACCTGGGACGTGAACAAGCAGGGCGGCACAGCCCCCAGCCAGAACAAGTTCAACGCCGACCTCACCAAGCAGGAGGGTGCCGACAGCGGGGCCTGGTACTCGCCGTCGATGTACAACATCGTCAAGCAGAACGGCAAAGACGTGCATGTCGTGATCATGCCCGACAAGGGCTGCGTGGTGAACTCCGGCCTTGGATCCGTTCGCGGATCGCGTATGGCCGAGACTTCGTATTCAGAGGCTCGTTCCACCCAGCAGCAGCGGCTGACCACGCCGATGGTCTGGCGTTACGGTACCATGTCGCCGACGTCTTGGGATGACGCGTTGGACCTTGTCGCGCGCGTCACCTGCGCGGTGGTCTAGGAGCAGGGCGAAGATGGCCTGTTCGTCTCGGCTTTCGACCATGGCGGCGCGGGCGGCGGCTACGAGAATACCTGGGGCACCGGCAAGCTCTATTTCGGCGCCATGAAGGTTAAGAACATCCGCATCCACAACCGTCCCGCCTACAACTCCGAAGTCCACGCCACACGCGACATGGGTGTTGGTGAACTCAACAACTGCTACGAGGATGCTCAGCTCGCCGACACCATCGTGGTGGTGGGCACCAACTCGCTGGAGACGCAGACAAACTACTTCCTGAACCATTGGGTGCCCAACATGCGCGGCACGTCGATGGACCTGAAAAAGAAGGAACTGCCGAACGAACCGCATGCGCCAGCCCGCGTGATCATCGTCGACCCGCGTCGCACCGTGACGGTCAATGCCTGCGAGGCGGAAGCAGGCAAGGACAAGGTCATGCACCTCGCCATCAATTCCGGAACCGACCTCGCGCTCTTCAACGCCTGGATGACCTACATTGCGGAGAAGGGCTGGACCGACAAGGCGATGATTGCCGCCTCGACCAACAACTTCGATGCGATGGTGGCCGGCAACAAGGTGACTCTTGCGGAGGCTGCGGCCATCACGGGCCTCACGGAAGCACAGATCCGGCAGTCCGCCGAGTGGATCGCCGAGCCCAAGCAGGGGGGAGCGCGCCGTCGCACGATGTTCGCCTACGAAAAGGGCCTGATCTGGGGTAACGACAACTATCGCACCAACGGCGCGCTGGTGAACGTGGCGCTCGCCACGGGCAATGTCGGACGTCCGGGCGGCGGCTGCGTCCGTCTCGGCGGCCACCAGGAGGGATACTCGCGCCCGTCCGACGCGCATGTGGGCCGACCTGCTGCCTATGTCGACCGGTTGCTGATCGGCGGCAAGGGCGGCGTGCACCACATCTGGGCCTGCGACCACTACAAGACCACCCTCAACGCCGACAAGTTCAAGCGCACCTACAAGCGCCGCACCGACATCGTAAAGGAAGCCATGTCGCGGGTGCCTGCTGGTGACCGCGCGGGACAGGTCAAGGCCATCGTCGCGGCGATCAAGCGCGGAGGCCTCTTTTCGGTCGATGTGGACATCGTGCCATCGCAGATCGGGCAGGCGAGCCACGTCTGGCTGCCTGCCGCTACGGCGGGTGAAATGAACCTCACCTCGATGAACGGTGAGCGGCGCATGCGGTTGGTCGAGCGCTACATGGACCCGCCCGGCCAATCGATGCCCGATTGCCTGATCGCAGCGCGCATCGCCAACCACATGGAGCGGGTCTATCGCGAAATGGGAATGGCCGCCGTAGCGGACAACTTCAAGGGCTTCGACTGGAAGACCGAGGAAGACGCCTTCATGGATGGCTACCACAAGCACGAGAAG
>JANMFA010000132.1:0-3482 GCA_031377545.1 Hyphomicrobiales bacterium
AGCAGCAGCGCCTGGACGCTGTTCACATCAGAACGGCCGCGACGGTCGAATTCATCCTTGATAACGTCGAGCAGGCGGCGGTGCAGACGCTCCACCAGCTTGAGCGACTCGAGATAATGGTCCTTGACGGCGGGGGCTTCAGCTCCGGCAGTCATTGGTTCTTTAAGAACCGCAGATGTCTTGTTCATGGTTTCGCCTATCCCTGTTTGCAGGCAGCTTTTCGCCGTCCTTGGTTTCAGAGAATACGGCAACACAAGTGAAAGGCGGTTTAAGCGACAGGATAAATATTTGATTTACTACTGAGGGTTAACAGAATTTTATCTGGTGGAGAGAGTATGCTGAACGCTTGGTTAAAACGAACACTTTGCCGTTAATGTCTGGGCTCAGTGTTCCCGCTCCCGTTCGCGGGCGGAAAGCCAGGTCAGCACAACATAAACCGCGACAAGCACGAGCAGCAGAAGATCGCTGCCCGCCGCCTCCCGCAACCCCTTCGCCAGCGTCCATGGCAGGAAGACTTCGCACAGAGTGACGATCAGCCACAGAACCGCTCCCCATGCGCTGGTCAGCCAGAGACCCACGGCGGCCACGCAGTTCAGAATGGCGTAGAGCACAACCGAGATCTGCCCCATCACCGGCGATGTCTCGAATCCATCCTCGGGACCGATGAAGCCAAGGATGCGCGACCAGTCGATCAGGCCACGCACGAGGCACAGCACGGCAAGGCAACGCAGGAAGACGATCAGCAGCCGCGTCCAGCGCCGGCGTGCCCGCACAGCGCTGTCATCCGCGAGAATGTCGCGGTTGCGGATCCGATCATCAGGCTTCGGGGTGTCCGGAGCGGCGGAGGGGAATGGCCACATGGGCTGGGGGTTACTCCAGAACGAGGTCATCCGCCAGTGGCGCGAAATGCGCGGCAATCACGGCGGGATCGAGCGTGTCGATCCACACAGGCTTCCACAATGGGTTCTGGTCCTTGTCCACGATCACGGCGCGCACGCCCTCGTAGAAGTCATGCCCATCGGCAATGCGGCAGACGATGCGGTATTCCATCTGCATGACCTCGGCGAAGCTCATGCCGGACCCACGCTTCACCTGTTCCAGCGCAATGGCCATGCTGGTGGGCGACTTCGTCTGCATCGTCTCCAGCGTCTGGCTGGCGAAAACGGAACCGCCAAAGGCCGCCTGCGCCAGTTTCGCCATGATGGCGGGCAAGCTGTTCTCGCTGAAGACATCGCCGATCAGCATGGCGTGCTCCATCAGCGGGCTATCGGGAACCGGCATGGCGAAACGTTGCAGGATGGCATCGACGGATTCGTCTCCCTCCAGCGCCACAGCCAGTTCCGCCATCCGCGTGCTCGCGACGGCATTGGTCGCCAGCCCCAGGGCCATCGCATCGCCAAGACCGATCCGCGCGCCTGTCAGTGCCAGATAGGTGCCGATACGGTGCGGCAGGCGCGGCAGGAAATAGCTCGCTCCCACATCGGGGAAAAAGCCGATGCCAACCTCCGGCATCGCGAACATCAGCCTTTCCGACGCCACGCGATGCGAGCCGTGGAAACTCATGCCGACGCCGCCGCCCATGACGATGCCATTGAGCAGTGACACCACTGGCTTCGGATAGGTCTTCAGAAGGTGGTTGAGCGTGTATTCTTCCTTCCAGAATGGCTTGGCTTGGGACTGCTGACCAGCTTTCCCCAGATCATAGAGCGCGCGGATATCGCCGCCGGCGCAAAACGCCTTTTCGCCGGCACCCATGATGACGACGCGCGTAACCGTCGGATCTTCTTTCCAGGCCAGCATCTGCGGCCAGATCGCGCGTACCATGCCATGGCTCAGCGCGTTCAGCTGCTTTGGGCGGTTGAGGATGATGACACCGGCTGCGCCCCGACGCGCCATAAGGACTTCGGGCTCGATTGTGTCCATGGTCAGTTCACAACCGTGAGGCCGGGGCGGATGTCGTGGCCGGACGCAGCATAGAAATCCAGCAGCTGTTCGAAGGTGATGCCGTTTTTCTGCGCCAGCGCCAGTGGATGGGCCTCCGCATCGATGAACAGCAGCGGTCGGCTGTTGTCCTTCTGCGGGCGCACGGCGCAGGGAAGGTCCAGCGTATCGGGGAAGGAGCCAATCCGGTTGGCAACCTTGCCAACCAATGTTCCCAGAATCGATTGGTCGGGCGAGGTGAAGGTATCGCCGTAACGATCAAAGTCGT
Source organism: Hyphomicrobiales bacterium (assembly GCA_031377545.1). Lineage (GTDB taxonomy): Bacteria > Pseudomonadota > Alphaproteobacteria > Rhizobiales > Beijerinckiaceae > JADCCX01. The sequence continues at coordinate 2,210 of JANMFA010000132.1, forward strand.
TGGCGGAAACGGCCACCCAGGCCGAGAAGGCAAAATCGACGCCGCGGCTGCCGATGACCGGCAGCACGAGCACGCAGCGGATGAAAAACTGCTTGTTGTCGATGACGCAGAAATCCTCGAGCAGATAATTGCGTGGATCGATATCCGGCGAGCTTCCATCCTGCCGTTCGCCGCCCTTCCAGTCGAACGGTTTGTCCATGTTCACGGAAAACACGCCACCGTGCTTCTGCCCGCAGGAGCGGCAGACAAAATTGGGATCATGCAGCCGTTTCCAGCGCGGATCGAAGTTCAGGTCGAGGGCGAGCGTCATGGTCGGAGCCTTGGGACAGCGTAGCCGTGGTCATTGCGGACCGTGACGGTCGCGTCAAGCCATTCGCGCTGCTGCGACGCCATACCAAGATTCCCGCTCTTTCTTTGATCGATTCCAGTCTGTAGAACGGCTTGGAACAAAGACGGGGAAACACCATGACGCGCATGGAACGGGGCAAGATGGCCGGCGTTGCGATGGCCGGACCGGTCGAGACGCTCGATCTGGCCACGCGCCTGCGCCGCAACCGCAAGGCGGCGTGGTCGCGCAATCTCGTGCGTGAGCATGCCGTGACCGTGAATGACCTGATCTGGCCGCTGTTCCTGATGGACCGTCAGGACAGCCGCTGGCCCGTGGAGCATATGCCCGGCATCGACCGCATCAACATCGACGAGGCCTGCCGCGAGGCGGAGAAGGCCGCGAAACTGGGCATCCCCGCGATCGCCCCGTTCCCGTATATCGAAAAAGACCTGCGCGATCCCGCGGGCAGCGAGGCGGTGAACGCCGACAACCTGATGTGCCGCGCCGTCCGCGCCATCAAGAAGGCGGTGCCCGAGATCGGCATCATCACGGATTCAGCCCTCGACCCCTACACCAGCCATGGCCATGACGGCCTGCTGACCGACGACGGCCGCATCCTCAACGATCCGACAGTGGCCCTGCTGTGCCGCCAGTCGCTGGCGCTGGCCGAGGCTGGAGCTGATGTGATCGCTCCCTCCGACATGATGGACGGCCGCATCGGCGCCATCCGCCGCACGCTCGATGCCAACAGCCTCGAGGACGTGCAGATCATGTCCTACGCCGCGAAGTACGCGAGCGGCTTCTATGGCCCCTTCCGCGACGCCATCGGCACGAACCAGACACTGGTGGGCGACAAGCGCACGTACCAGATGGACCCCGGCAACGGCGACGAGGCCATCCGCGAGGCAGCAGCCGACATCGAGGAAGGCGCGGACATGATCATGG
>JANMFA010000147.1:0-3569 GCA_031377545.1 Hyphomicrobiales bacterium
CCCCGTCCAGCATCGCGCGATCGGCCTCGGTGAGCGCGACAGCGATGGGATCGGGCTCGCGGGGATCAAGCTCCTGGCGCAATCCGGTGGTGCCCTTTTCAGGATGAAAAGCATCCAGTCCACCAACTCGCCCCCCCTGGATCATGGCGTGCTCCAGCGTTCCGACACGTGCAAAGTCTTGCCGACCGAGCTGCACGACCGGGATCGACGTGCCGAACACCTCATCCGCAGCAATCACGGCAAGCGTGAGGATCTGCTCCTCCTCGCAAAACACGAGCCCCGCAGGCGCCGTCCCCGCCTTGAGCAGTTCGAGCATGATGCCGCTGGCGGAACATGAGCCCCGGCCACTGGGAACTGCGACAATCGCGCCCGTCAGGCAGATGCCATGCAACGGGTGCCGTCGGTCGATGACAATGCCCGTCTCCGGATCGACCCCGCCCCAGAAGCTCAGGCCGATGTCGGCGTGCAACAGTTTCCCGCTCGCCGTGCCATCGACAAGGCAGCGTCCGCTGACAATGATCGTGTCGGGCTTCATCCCCGCTTCCCCCATGCCATCGCGACCCACGCTGCTGCAGTGAGTCCGAACATCATGATCGCCATGGGCAGCGGCGACGTTGTCGTCACCTGTCCGGCGATAAAGCTCATCACCGCGCCCAGCCCCATCTGCAGGAAGCCGACCGCACCGGATGCGGCTCCAGCCGCTTTTGGATCGACGCTGACTGCCCCCGCAATCGCATTCGGCAGGAGAAAGCCATTGCCCATCGCAATGAAGAAGCACGGCGCAAAGATCGCTGCAGGATGCATGACCGGGATGAGAGCCAGCCCAAGCAGGATTGAAACGCCGAATGTTCCCAGAATGTTGCCACCCAGGATCATCCGCTCGCTGCCGATCTTCTCGGAGAAGCGACCGGAGCAGAAATTGCCGATCATATAGCCGCCGGACATGCACACAAACCACAGGCCATAGGTCGTCTTTGGCATCTGCAGCGCATCGACCACAAGATAGGGCGCTGCACCCAGGAAGGCGAGAAAAGCCGCTGTCGTGAGCGCGGCCCCAAGGGCATAACCAAGAAATTGCCTGTTCTGCACGACCTGCCAGGAGCGCCTCAGCATGTCACCGGTCGATTGCGCACTGATTGAACCAGGCCTGGTTTCTGGCAGTCTCAGGACCGCGAGCACGGCACCAACAGCACCGAGAAGCATCGAGAAAACGAAGATCATCCGCCAGCCATAGGTGTCATCGATGAACCCGCCGATTGCTGGCGCGAGAAGTGGCGCAATCACCATGCCCATCGTGACATAGCCGATCATGCTGGCGGCGGAATCGCGCGGTGCCAGATCGCGCACGATGGTGCGGGAAAGGGCCTGTCCGGCGGTCCCGCCCGCGGCTTGCACGATGCGCGCGGCAATCAGGAGTGCGATGCTGGTGGCAAACGTGGCAGCCAGACAGGCCAGCACATACAGCGCCAGCGACCCCAGCAACACCGGGCGGCGACCGAAGCGGTCGGCCAGCCCGCCAATGAAAAGCTGCGAGACCGCCTGCGACGCCAGAAAGAGCGACAGCGTCAACTGCACCTCGCTGCGCGATGCATCAAGCGCCGTTGCCAGCCCCGGCATCGACGGCATCAGGATGTTCAGTGCCAGTGGACCGATCATGGAGACGATGATCAGGACAGGCAGAATGCTGCGCAGCAGTGCCTGGTTGGCGCTTTCGTTCACAGCGCGGCGCAGGCCGCTTTGAGCCAGCTTCTGGTCGCCTGGTCCACAAGTGGGCCGATTTCCTTGAGGACGCGGGCATGATAGGTGTTCAGCCAGCGCCTCTCGATATCCGTCAGCAGGCCGACCTTGATCAACCTGCGGTCGATAGGGCAAAGCGTCAGGGTCTCGAACCCGAACATCCGACGTTCCGCACCGGCTATCTCGCGCGCTTCCACCAGCACCAGATTCTCGATCCGGATTCCATAGTGCCCCGACTTGTAGTAGCCCGGTTCGTTCGAGAGCAACATGCCCGCCTCAAGGGGCGTTGTGCCGAGCTTGGCGATGCGTTGCGGTCCTTCATGCACGCCAAGGTAGCTGCCCACGCCGTGACCAGTGCCGTGATCGAACTCCAGGCCAGCCTGCCAGAGAAACTGCCGGGCAAAACTGTCGAGCTGCGCTCCGCTTGCCCCGCGGGGGAAGACCGCGAGCGAAATCGCGATCATGCCCTTCAGCACGCGGGTGTTGCGGTCCATCATTTCTGCCGTCGGCTTGCCGATGGCGACAGTGCGCGTGATGTCTGTCGTGCCATCGACATACTGACCTCCGGAATCCACCAGATAGATGCCCTTGGCGATCCGGCGGTTTGAGCGCTCCGTCACGCGGTAATGGGGCAGGGCGGCATTGGGACCCGCCGCGGAGATCGTGTCGAACGAGATGTCCTTGAGTTTTCCGGTAGCACGGCGGAAACCTTCGAGTGCGACCGCCGCGCTGATTTCGGTCAACTTGCCTTTGGGGGCCTCCGCATCGAGCCAGCACAGGAAGCGCACCATCGCCGCGCCGTCGCGGATCTGCGCGGCGCGCGCGCCTGCGCATTCCGCCGCATTTTTCACGGCCTTGCGCAGCGCGATCGGATTGGTGCCAAGGTCTGGCGTTCCGCCAGCGTCTTTCAGCTGTTCCACCAGCGCGGTGCTGGCGCTCTCGCGATCAAACCGCACCCTGGCCTTTGCAGCTCCCAGCGAACCCAGCGCGCGTTCCAACGCCTGTGGCTCCCGCACATCCATCGCATCTTCGAGCGAGGCCCGCACCTGGTTCGAAAGCTTGCGCCCGTCCATGTACAGCTGCGGTCGGCCTTGTCTCGGCAATACGGCATACCCAATCGGCAGCGGCATATGCGGCACATCCCCGCCACGGATGTTGAACAACCACGCTATGCCGGTGGGATCCGTGATGACGAGAGCATCCAGCTTTTCGGCCGCGAGCCATCGCTGCAGCTCATCAACCTTCGCCTTGCTGGCGACGCCCGACAGACGGGCCGGATGCAACGCGACGGCAGCCGCAGGCGGCTGAGGTCGATCCTCCCACAGCACATCGACGGCATTGGGTTCAGACGGGATCAACTGAATGCCAGCCTTGTCGGCTGCCTGCTGAAAACGCTGCAGCCCGTCCGGAGTATGGCGGCGGGGATCATAGCCGATGCGTGCGCCCGGCTTGGCATGGACTGCCAGCCATTCCTGCGGAGGATGGTCGATGATCGAGACCGGCGTGAACACACTCTGGTCAATTTGCTCTGCAAGCTGCTGGGTATAGCGACCGTCGGAAAACACAGCGGCCCGGTCCTTGAGGACGATCCCGAATCCGGCTGACCCTGTGAACCCGGACAGCCAGGCAAGCCGTTCTTCGCTTTCCGGCAGATACTCATTCTGGTGCTCGTCTGCCCGCGCCACGAGATAGCCGTCGAGCTTGCGGTCTTTCAGGAGCGCCCTCAGAGCCTTGAGGCGGGCTGGCCCGGCCTTGCCGTCGGATTTTTCGCGGAATGATTGAAACTGGGCAGTCAGCATTCCGCAGGATTAAGGCGGCTTTGAACAGGTGTC
>JANMFA010000178.1:0-2297 GCA_031377545.1 Hyphomicrobiales bacterium
GCCGACCTGCACCGCGCCGAAGCAGCCAGCCCCTCAAGCCACTGGCGCGGGAGGCCTTCAGGAAGTCCCATTCAAAACGGCTCGGATCCTTGAAGCTCCGTTGAATGAATTCTGGCAAACGTATCCGGAGCGGGCGGACCATGCGGGGCAAGCTGGATCCGCGCTCCTCCGGGCTCAGCGGATGCCGGAAGGCGGAGCTGTGGCGCTCGCGATAGGCTGTCACAAGCGCACGCGCCCGTTCGAGATTGACGGACACGTCATCCGTCAATTCCGGCAATGTCTCATGTGTATCGACGCACATGACGGTCCCGGTAATCGTCCGGCAGTCCACCGGTACGCTGATGGGTATGCCGAGCTCCTGGCACAGGGAGGCGGCCATCTTCTGCTCGTATCCCTCGATGTGGTTGAAGAGAACGTGATCGGGCTTTTCGCGCGTCAGGAAATTCTTGTAGGTCGTGTAGATCGCTGCGGCGATCTTCAGTTGCTCGTCACCACGCCGGTGCTTGAAAGTGCGCTTTTCGGCATCGATGTCGACATGAATGTTTCCGTGGTACCCTGCGAGGGCATCCATCGGGACATCGCCGCGCAGCTTCAGGATTTCGTCTTCGAGATTGAGGATCTTTTCTGGCGGCAGAATTTCCTGAATCAGCTTGAGCTGGTGACCGGTCGGCAGGATCATCGAAAAATCCAGATCCGACCCGATGGCACGGGCATGCTTGATCATATGGTAATAGACAATGGCATACTCGCCGAACCCGTGAAGGGTCACCTTGATGCGGTGGGCGGGGTCTTGGGCTTGCATGCGGGATGTTACTTCCTGGAATGGCGCGGTCTTGAAATGCGCTGCTCTGGCAATGTCATGCCAGCCACGGGCTGATGTCGCCCAATAAAGCTCCCGACCGTTGCTGGCCAGCATCAAATTTGCAACCCGGACGCTACCCAATCACATCCCAGGACAGCGGCGTCCCCCGCATCACATCGCGGCGCACGCGCTTGCCCACGACCACGTCAAGCAGCTTGGGCGGCAAACCCAGGCCAGGCCTGATTGCCCGCAGGTTCTGCGCCGTCAGCACCTCACCCGCCTTCATGTCCTCCACCACATAGAGGGATCGGCGATAGACGAGCGACTTTTTCTCTGCCTCGGTCGGCCCATAGGTGACTTGCCCCATCGCGGCCCAGGCGCGTTCGGTTTCAACGACGAGCGCCTTCATCTCCTCGGGCTCCAGCGAGAATGCGGAATCGACGCCGCCATCGGCGCGGCGCAGTGTGAAATGCTTTTCGATCACGACAGCGCCCAGCGCCACGGCCGCAACCGACGCACCGACGCCCATGGTATGGTCGGAAAGTCCGACCTCGCAGCCAAAGAGCTTGCGCATGTGCGGAATGGTCGCGAGGTTGGTGTTTCCGGGTGTCGCCGGATAGGTGCTGGTGCATTTCAGCAGCACGAGATCCCTGCACCCCGCCCCGCGTGCCGCCTGAACCGCTTCATCCAGTTCGGCAATCGATGCCATGCCCGTGGAGATGATCATCGGCTTGCCGGTGGCCGCGACCTTGCGGATCAGCGGGAGATGCACATTCTCAAAGGAGGCGATCTTGTAGGCCGGCACATTGAGCTGTTCGAGAAAGTCGACAGCCGTCTCGTCAAAGGGCGTTGAAAACGCCAGCATCCCGTGGCTGGCGGCACGATCAAAGATCGGCTTGTGCCAATCCCATGGGGTATGGGCCTGTTCATAGAGCTTGTAGAGGTTCTGCCCGGCCCAGAGGCTGCCCTTGTCGCCAATGGTGAACTCGCTCTGGTGAGCGTCGATGGTGATGGTATCGGCCGTGTAGGTCTGCAGCTTCAGCGCATGCGCACCGGCCGACGCGGCGGCATCAACCAGCGCCAGTGCGCGATCCAGCGACTGGTTGTGATTGCCGGACATTTCCGCAATGATGAAGGGCGGTGCCTCGAGGCCTATTCCGCGGCCTGAAATGCTGAACAAGACTGGTTTATCCATGGTTGGGAGGAGCTTGTCTCCTTAGACCAGCTTGCACCGCTGTGGAAGGTGCTGCGCTGACGGGATTCCTGCCTGTCACGCGGCAGTGTTGGCCGAGACCCCTGATCCGGTCGCGACCGGCAAGACGATCAGGGTGATGCCATGGTCGAGAATTCAGCCGCCAGAACGAAGGCTGGAAACCCCGTCTTCCGGTGGCTCGACAACGGCGACCGGATTGTCCCCGCTGAGGCTCGCATCGCCGCTGCAAGAGCTATTTTGGTCCTGTTGAGTATCTCTCGATCAGCTCGATCTCCAACAAGG
>JANMFA010000195.1:0-3829 GCA_031377545.1 Hyphomicrobiales bacterium
CTACGTCTATCCGTATCCGCACGTGGACGAGGTGATCCCTCTGATGGCGGAAGGGAAGATACTGCCCTATCTCGACATCCCGTTCCAGCATGCCTCTCCAACCGTTCTGAAATCCATGCGTCGCCCCGCAAGCCAGGGCAAGACGCTGGACCGCATCCAGAAATGGCGGGAAATCTGCCCGGACCTGACCTTGCGCTCGACCTTCATCGTCGGCTTTCCAGGCGAGACGGACGAGGATTTCGAGCAACTTCTCGACTTCCTCGACGAAGCGAAGATCGAGCGGGCGGGCTGTTTCAAGTACGAACCGGTCCGCGGTGCCACCGCCAACGATCTTGGCCTTGCCGTGGTTCCTGACGAGGTGATGGCAATCCGCCACAAGCGCTTCATGGAGAAGCAGCAGCAGGTGTCATTGCGGCTGCAGAAAGCCAAGATCGGCAAGCGCATGCAGGTGATCATCGACGAGATGGGCACCACCGTTGCCAAGGGCCGTTCCAAGGCCGATGCACCGGAGATCGACGGAAACGTCTACGTTTCAACAAAGCGCCCGCTGCGCGTGGGTGACATCGTCAGCGTGAAGATCGAGCGGGCCGATGCCTATGATCTGCACGGAACGGCGGGTTAACCCCTCAACCGCGCCAGCACTGCCGGACTTGGATGCCCGTCAGGCACCATCCCCAGCTTGCGCTGCTCGATCTGAACCAGCTTGCGCGTGCCCTGCCCGATCCTGCCATCGATCCGTCCGACCGCATGCCCGCGGGCCTGCAGGATGCGCTGCAACTCCGATATCTCCGCATTGCTGAGCTGACGCTCGCCGGTCGGCCATGCCTTGCTGATGGCAAGGCCGCCAAAGATGCGATCGCCGAGATGCCCGACAGCCAGCGCATAGGAATCCGATGTGTTGTATTGGCGGATCACTTCGAAATTGTCGGTCACCAGAAAAGCCGGACCATTGGCTCCGGTCGGAAGGAACAGCCCACCCGTGCCGCTTGCAGGCATCGCCAGTCCGCCGGGTCGGCTGACACCCACCCGCGTGAACTGGCTGAACGCATGACGCGCCGTGCGGTCGCCGTAGGTCCAGTCGAAACGCTCCGGTACAATCACTTCGAAACCCCAGGGCAGGCCCGTCGCCCAGCCATCGACCTTGAGATGATTGGCCGCTGAGCCCAGCGCGTCCATCGTTGAGCGCCAGATGTCCTTGCGGCCATCGCCGTCGGCGTCGACCGCGTATTTCAGGAAGCTTGATGGAATGAACTGCGGCTGGCCCATGGCGCCTGCCCAGGAGCCGACGAACCCGGCACGGGTCACATGGCCTTCGTCCAGTATCTTCAGGGCCGCTATGAATTCCTTGCGGTAGAAATCCCCCCTGACCTGTCGGAAGGCGAGGCTCGCCGTGGAGCGCAGCACATCGGATGAACCCATGCCTATGCCATAGTTCGATTCCATGCCCCAGATCCCGGCGACGACGGAACGATCCACGCCGAGATTGCTGCGGATCCAGCTGAAGGCATTAGCGGCCCGTCCCGCTGCGGCTTTGCCCGCATTGATGCGCGATGCAGAGACCGCGCCGTTCACATAGTCCCAGAAAGGACGGCTGAACTCGCCCTGTCCTCCACTCGAGCGCACCGGGCCGGGATCGAAAGTGAGGCCCGCAATCGCGCTCTGGAACGTGGCGTCTGACACGCCAGCCGCGCGTGCGTCAGCGCGCAGCGAGAGCAGGAAGCTTTCGAAATCGCCGGTCTGGGCAAGCGATGGACCTGCGATGGAGACCATCGCAGCTGTTGTGCCGAGTGCCAGCAGCTGGCGACGGTCTGGTCGGAAGGAATCAGCGTTTTGCATGGGGTGAGGCTACAGGATCGACCGGTGTCTGGTCCATGCACGAACCGGACTCCTGCTTCAGCGCGTGGGCACGACGCCTTCAGCGCGTGGGCATGAAGCGCTTCTTCAGCGTCAGGGCCGGTTTTTCCACCAGCAGCCATGACACGGTCGCCACTGCGCAGGTGATGAACAGTGCGGGCAGCAACATGGCCCAACCCGACATGGCCGGGAAAAGCGCCTGAAGTGCCTGCTGAATCGGCCAACCATAGAGATAGACGCCGTAAGAGATGTCGCCCGGCGGTTCGAGTTTGGGGTGCGACAACCCGGGCACCATGGCGATGAAAAGCATGAGATAGGCGGTGCCGATGAAAAGCAGTGGCTTGTAGAGTGCGGGCAGCACGAATGCCGCCAGCGGCAGCGCAGCAATTACGCCTGCGGCCAAACCAAGGTTCAATGACACCCGGTCACGATAGAGATAGATCAGCGATCCCGTGGCAAAGACCAGCGGCAGGCGCAGAGCGGTTTCCTGCCCCTTGGGGATGGTGCCGATCTGCCCCAGAACCAGCAGCGCCAATGCAACCAGCGCTGCTCCGGTGAGCGCTATCAACGGCCTGCGAAAGCCACCGAGCATCCCGTAGGCCAGCAGTCCGGCGTAGCACAGCAATTCGTAGCGCAGTGTCCAGACCGTCGAGATCGGCCAACGCAGCGGGTTGCCCTCGAAAACACCGGGCAGAACCGTTGCGCTCTTGAAGGTCGTGATCGTCACCCAGATCATCTGCCACACGCGGCTGTCAGCCAGATATTGCCCCCGGGGGAGGCTGGTCATGGCACCGCCCAACACCAGCGCCGTTACCAGCACGGCGACGACGAGGCCTGGAAACACGCGCAATACCCGGGCCAGCGCGAAAGGAATGGCCCCTCCCCGCCGATCCCAGCTCATGGCAACGAGAAAGCCTGACACCGCGAAAAACCCGTTCACGCCGTGCTCTCCCAGCGTATAGCCCGTGAGCACATAAAGCGGTTCGTCCGTGTGTTTGCCGGTTCCAACGCTAAAGGCGTGGCTGACGACAACAGCCAGTGCCAGCGCCAGCCGCAGCACCGTGAAGTTGTCGAACGGGCGCTTGATGGCTTCTGCGACGGTGGTCATTGCGCCGCTCCACTGCCGGTGCGCGTGCGGATATCCTGCGCCTGGATGCCCCTGATCGCAGCAAGCGTCCCGTTGAAGGCACCGCGCTGTTTGGCTTTTTCCTCATCATCACCGTGCAACGCAGCAATCGCCAGTTTCACGATGCTCTCGAGAAGGCGCCAATGACTCAAAACCCACAGGCCATGCTTCCGGCGCACATAGCGATCGGACCAGGACCGGTGCCATTGCTTCATCTCGGTCATTCCAGGAGAAGCGGGCGAGGAAACATTGCCGGTGTGCTCGGCAACCGCATCCACGACATGCAGGATGCGACGGTTGCGATCGAGCACGCGGCGGGACAGATCATCGTCTTCGAAATAGAGAAAAATTGCCGGATCAAAACCTTTGAGTTCATTCAAGACATCACGTCGCGCAAGAATGACAGCACCACTGGCGAAAGCAATATCGCGGATGCCAGCGCCGCCGGACCCTGGACGGAAAGCGGGTGTGCAGATTGGCGAGGTCCATTTCTCGAAAGCCGTCCCATCGGCCTTGAGCAGGCTTGGCACCAGCAGAGCCGCATCGTCATTCTGCTCTGCGGCTGCAACGAGTGCCTCAAGGCAGCCTGAACGCAGCTTGGCATCCGGATTCATAAAAAGCACATAAGGTGTTGATGCAGCGGCGATTCCAGCATTGTTGGCGATGCCGAAACCGGCGTTCGAATCAAGGCGGATAACCGTCGCGCCGAGGGAAAGGGCAATAGCGGCACTGTCATCGGTGCTGGCGTTGTCCATGACCATGGCAGGTACGTCGATTGGTAAGCTCTTCAGCGCACCGGCAATGACGGAGGCGCTGTTGTAGGTCACGAGGATGGCGGTTGTGGACGTC
>JANMFA010000224.1:0-2966 GCA_031377545.1 Hyphomicrobiales bacterium
AAGCGGCGCAACCTGTGGTGGGAAAAGGACGTTTCGGCGGAGAAGCTGCGGGCGGAAGCAGCACTGATGGAGCAGCAGGCTGCAAGCTTCTACGACAATGCTGCCAGCCAGTCGCTGGATACGCGGGTTCGCGAGCTTTTCCTGCAACTCGCGGAGGTCGAGCGTGGGCACGAAAAGAAGGCCGAGGCGCTTGTTGGCGAGCATATCACGGACGAAGCCAGAGGCGTCGAGGCAGCCGCCAACCAGCGCCGGTTTGTGCTGACCTTTGTGCAGCCGGGACTTGCCGGTCTGATCGATGGCTCGGTCTCGACGCTGGCACCACTGTTTGCCGCCGCCTTTGCGACCAAGAACAACTACGAGACCTTTCTCATCGGTTTTGCGGCATCGGTGGGTGCGGGCATCTCGATGGGCATTACCGAGGCAATGTCCGATGACGGCAAGATCTCGGGCAGGGGCAGCCCGTGGATCCGTGGCACGGTCTGTGGCCTGATGACGGCTGTGGGCGGGATCGGGCACTCCCTGCCCTATCTCATCCCCAACAGCTGGCCGAATGCCTTCTGGCTGGCCACGAGCATCGCGGCGGTCATTGTGGCCGTTGAGCTCATCGCCATCGCCTGGATCCGCACGCGGTACATGGATACCCCGTTCATGCGCTCGATCATGCAGGTCGTGGTGGGCGGTGCGCTGGTGCTGGCAGTGGGGATTTTGATCGGGAGTTCATAGACGAACATTGCCCTCAGGCTCGCCTTGTCCATATACGCCTGACCCTTCCGCTTCCCCGAGCAGTCTTTTCGCATGTCAGATCCCATTTCATCGTCCGATGCCATCAAGGCCAGCCTTGTGCTGCTTGCTGCCACCATCGTCGCGCTCATCGTCGCCAACACCGGGTTTTCGGGGATCTACAAGGCGGTGCTCTATGCCGAAATCGGATTCGATATCGGGCGCTTTGATTTCTCCCATACGGTCAAGGACTGGATCAAGAACGCGCTAATGGCGGTGTTCTTCGTGTTCGTGGGCCTCGAGATCAAGGCGGAATTTCAGGAAGGGGCGCTCGCCGAGCGCTCGAAAGCGATGCTTCCGTTCGCGGGTGCTGCAGGCGGCATGGCGATGCCCGCGCTGATCTATCTGTGGATCACCCCGGAGGCACTTGACCGCGGCTGGGCGATACCCACGGCGACTGACATCGCTTTCGCGGTCGGTGTGGTCGGACTGCTGGGAAAGCGCGTGTCCCCGGCTTTGCGGGCGTTCCTGCTGGCGCTTGCGGTGATTGATGATCTGGGTGCGATCATTGTCATTGCACTGTTCTACACCGGAGCGCTGAAGGCCTGGGCGATCCTCGGCATGGCGCTGTCCATCATGGCGCTAGCGGCGATCAATGCGCGCAATGTTCCAAAGCTCTGGCCCTATCTGCTGGCAGGCAGCGTTCTTTGGGTCTTCACGCTGCAATCCGGCATCAATGCCACGCTGGCGGGCGTGATCACGGCGCTCTTCGTGCCACTGAAGGCCAATGGCGGCAGCCCGCTGCACCGTCTGGTGGATCATCTGAAGGTGCCGGTCAATTTCGCCATCATGCCGCTTTTCGCCTTCGCCAACGCGGGCGTGTCACTTTCCGGGCTGGGTCTGGCGGATGCGCAGGAATCGCTAACGCTGGGTATCGCGCTGGGCCTGATCATCGGCAAGCCGGTGGGCATCACGCTTGCTGTGTTCCTGACAGTGAAATCCGGACTCGCGACACTCCCGGCCCAGGCGCGATGGCCTGAAATTGTCGGCGTGGCCTGTCTCGCAGGCATCGGCTTTACCATGAGCCTCTTTGTGGGCGCGCTCGCCTTCAACGACGACGTCTTGCTCAATCAGGTCCGGCTCGGTGTTCTTGGCGGTTCGCTGGTGTCGACCCTGCTCGGTGTCGGGCTGTTCCTGGCCCTGCCTTCGCACCGGCAGCGTGCGAAATTGCAAAGGTGAAACTGCACGCGAATGTGTTTTCTCACAGGGCTTCTCCTCTAGTTATATGGTCTCCGGTGCCGGAGGGCGCTGCCAAAGGGAGAGAACCATGTCCATTTCACGCCGCGCGGCACTGGTGACAGCTGCTGCCGCTTTCACCGTACCCGCCCTGCCAATTTCTGCCGTCAGAGCCGCGGCACCCAAGTCAGGCAAGCAGGTCGCCGGTTTCTACCGATTCATGGTCGGAGATTTCGAGGTCACAGCGCTGCACGACGGCCAGGTAAACCGCGAGATCACCACGCAACTGGTGCCCAATGTGCCTCTGGATGATGTGATCAAGGCCATGCAGGCGCAGTTCATTCCCACCAAGCCGGGCAATTCACAGTTCAACACAATGGTGGTGAATACGGGCTCGAAGCTGATCCTGATCGACGCGGGCTTCGCCAACAACGGCGCAGCAACCACCGGCCAGATGGCTGCCAATATGGCAGCAGCCGGCATCGATCCCAAGCAGATCGATACGGTGCTCGTCAGCCATTTCCATCCTGACCATATCAATGGCCTGCGCACCAAGGAGGGCGAGCTCGTCTATCCAAACGCCGAGATCATTGTTCCGCCGCGGGATGTGGCGCACTACATGGACGAAGCCAAGATGAACGCCGTGCCGGAAGCAGCACGTGGCGGCTTCATCATGTCACGCCGCGTCTTCGGCCCGATCATGAAGGATGTGAAGCAGGCTGAGTGGAGCAAGGAATGGGCTCCGGGGATCACGGGCATCCAGTCCGACGGGCACACGCCTGGCCACACATCATTCGTCGTCGCCTCCGGCGGCAAGACGCTTCTGGTGGTCGGCGATGCATCCAATGATCCGCGGCTGTTTGCGAAGAATCCGGAGTGGCACCTTGGCTTCGACCTCGACAAGGCGCAGGCCGTGACCACCCGCAAGAAGCTTCTCGATATGGCGTCCGCTGACAAGATGCAGGTGTCGTTCTACCATGCTGCATTCCCCGCCACCGGCTATGTGGCGA
>JANMFA010000233.1:0-15578 GCA_031377545.1 Hyphomicrobiales bacterium
CGTTGAAGATGATCGCCGAGAGGATGGCGCTCTCAGGTGACGCTAACCCCATCAGATTGAGCAGCCCAAGCCCCGGATAAGCCGTGACAAACAGCGCTGGCAGGATGGCAAAGTATTTCGCCACATCATTGGCGATAGAGAAGGTGGTCAGCGCCCCGCGCGAGATCAGCAGCTGCTTGCCGACCAACACGATCTCGATGAGCTTGGTCGGATCACTGTCCAAATCGATGAGATTGCCTGCTTCTTTTGCTGCTGGCGTGCCGGAGTTCATGGCTACCCCGACATCCGCCTGGGCCAACGCTGGCGCATCGTTAGAACCATCACCGCACATGGCGACAAGACGGCCTGCAGCCTGCTCGTTGCGGATGTAATCAAGCTTCTTCTCGGGAGAGGCCTCAGCCAGAAAATCGTCTACGCCCGCCTCCGCTGCGATGGCTGCCGCAGTGAGCGGATTGTCACCCGTGATCATCACGGTGCGGATGCCCATGCGGCGCAGTTCGGCAAATCGCTCACGGATGTCCGGCTTGACGATATCCTTGAGGTAAATCACGCCAAGGATGCGACTGCCCCGCGCGACCACAAGTGGAGTGCCACCCGCATTTGCGATCTTTTTTACAGCTTGGTCGAGATCGGGCTCGGCCTGCTGGCCGAGGTGCCGCAATATGCTGTCGGAAGCACCCTTCCTAATCTGTGTCCCGTCCGGAAGATTGACGCCGGACATCCTTGTTTGCGCCGTGAACGGCACGAACTCACCGATTGTGGCCATTGGCTGGAAGCCAAACAGCTTGCCCGCCAACTCGGTGATCGAACGGCCTTCTGCGGTCTCGTCAGCCAGTGATGACAGATGCGCGGCCTCCGCGAGATCACGCTCGCTAGCCCCGCCGACAGCAACGAATTCCGCCGCCATTCTGTTCCCGAAGGTGATCGTTCCGGTCTTGTCGAGCAGGAGCACGTCGATATCGCCCGCCGCCTCGACCGCGCGGCCCGATTTGGCGATAACGTTCGCCTTCACGAGCCTGTCCATACCGGCAATGCCGATGGCCGAGAGCAGGCCGCCGATGGTGGTCGGGATCAGCGTCACGAACAGGGCAATGAGATAGATGACAGGAATGGTGGTGCCGGACCATGAAGCGAAAAACGGCAGCGTCACCACCACAAACAGGAACACCAGCGTTAGTGCTGCCAGCAGGATATCGAGCGCGATCTCGTTCGGCGTCTTGGCGCGCTTGGCACCTTCGACAAGTGCGATCATACGGTCGATGAAGGTTTCACCCTGGCGAGCCGTGACGCGGACAACAAGCCAGTCGGACACGATGGTGGTGCCGCCGGTAACTGATGAGCGGTCACCGCCCGCTTCACGAATGACAGGCGCGGATTCGCCGGTGATAGCACTCTCATTTACCGAGGCGACGCCATCAATGATCTCGCCATCGGTGGGGATGATGTCGCCAGCGGTGACGAGGATGACTTCGCCGGGTTCCAGCAGTTCGACATCCTGCATCTCGTAGAGATTGCGGTCGTCTGCGTTCAAGAGGAGCTTTGCCTTGGTGCTGGACTTTGTTGCACGGAATGAGTCAGCCCGAGCCTTGCCACGACCTTCCGCGACAGCCTCGGCGAAATTGGCAAACAGCACCGTGAACCAGAGCCAGATGGCGATCTGCAGGCCGATCCAGAAAGTCGGCCCGCCGATCAAACCCTCGCGGATAACGAGGATCGTGGCGAAAAGCGAGACGAGCGCGGTGGTGAAGATCACCGGATTGCGGGCGAGACCTTTCGGATTGAGCTTCTTCACAGCCTGCCAGATGGCGGGTTTGATGATCTCAGGCGCGAACAGGCTGATCTCGGATGATACGGATTTTGACATGGGACAAGCCTCTCAGAAAGTCTGGCGGGCCAACATCGAGACATGCTCGGCGATGGGACCAAGGGCGAGGACGGGCAGGAAGGTGAGAGCGCCGACAATCAGGATCGTGGCAATCAGCAACACGACGAAAACCGGCCCGTGGGTTGGGAAGGTCCCGACCGTTGCTTGCGCTGGCGTCTTGGCAGCCAGCGAACCGGCAATGGCAAGGATGGGAATGATGTAGCCAAAGCGCCCCACGAGCATCGAGAGGCCGAGGAAGACATTGTGCCAGAGCGTATTGGCGTTGAAGCCGGCAAAGGCCGAACCATTGTTCCCAGTCGCCGAGGTGTAGTTATAGATCAGCTCCGACAGACCATGTGGGCCGGCATCCTGCACTGAAGACTGCGCGTTTCCGGTCGCGATGGCCAGAGCCGCGAAACCAAGGATGCCAAGCGGCATCACCAGAAGCGTCAGCGCCGCAAGCTTGATCTCCCTGGCCTCGATCTTCTTGCCGAGATATTCCGGCGTGCGCCCGACCATCAGCCCCGCGAGAAACACGGTAATGATGACAAAGAGCAACATGCCGGTAAGCCCAACGCCGACGCCACCATAGACAATCTCGCCAAGCTGGATGTTGAGCATGGCGATGAGCCCACCAAGCGGGGTGAACGAATCATGCATTGCATTGACAGACCCATTCGATGCAGCAGTTGTCGTCACCGCCCAGAGCACTGAATTGACCACGCCGAACCGGACTTCCTTGCCCTCCATGTTTCCCGACACCTGCTCGGCAAAGGCCGCATGCAGCGGATTGCCCGCCCGCTCGGCGGCATACATCGCGGTGAAAGCCACAATGAACAGAATGCCCATGGCAGCGAACAACGCTGTGCCCTGCCGCTTGTCACCGACCATCCGGCCATAGGCGAAGACAAAGGCCGCCGGGATTGCAAGGATAGCCAACATCTGGATCAGGTTGGCGACGGCGTTCGGGTTCTCGAACGGATGCGCGCCGTTGACGTTGAAGAAGCCGCCGCCATTGGTGCCGAGCATCTTGATGGCGATCTGGCTTGCGACAGGCCCGAGCGCGAGGGTCTGCTTGCCGCCCTCCAGCGTTGTCGCCTCGATAGACGCCGCGAGGGTCTGCGGGATGCCAAACGCAAGAAGCACCAGCGCCAGCACGATAGCGCCCGGCAGCAGGATGTAGAGGGTGATACGGGTTAGATCAGTCCAGAAATTGCCGAGGCTGGTGACCTGCCGCGCCGCGAAACCGCGCATTACGGCAGCAGCAACAGCCATGCCGGACGCGGCAGACAAGAAGTTCTGCGTGGTCAACCCCATCATCTGGCTGAAATGCGACATCGTGGTCTCGCCGCCATAGGATTGCCAGTTTGTGTTGGTGACGAAGGACACCGCCGTGTTGAAGGCGAGATGCCAGCTCAGCCCATCAAACCCCTGCGGATTGAGCGGCAACACGTGCTGGAAGCGCAGGATTAGCAGCAGAAGCACAAAGCCCGCGATGTTGAACGTCAGCAGCGCGGCGACATACGCCGTCCAGCGCTGACCACCCGTTACGCCCGCTGCGCCAAGGATAGCGCGCTCGACCGGCGCGAGAAACGTCACCTGGCCCTTGAAGACTTGCGCCATGTACCAGCCAAGCGGTATGGCAACAGCGACAAGAACAACGGCAAAGAGCCCTGCTTGAAGTAGATCAGCCTGCATTTTACGCTCCTGTCAGAAGCGTTCCGGCACAAGCAGTGCCGCAAGCAGATACACAAACAGGCCTGCGGCAAGCGCAAGACCAAGCGTGATTTCGAACGTCATGAGTGCCATCCTGATTTCGGATAGCTGCTGGTTTACGGCTCATGGACATAAAGCCGCGATGCGGATTCGTGTGCTTGGGCGTAACGGGAGCGTAAAGCGGGTGGAGCAGTCTTGAAGTTCAGGATATTCCACCTTCCAAGACATCAAGAGTGGTAGCGAAGGTCAGCTTCCGGAGAGCAACCAGTCACTCGCAACGCCCGAGTTGGGTCAGTTCCTGCCGTTCCGGTTCCGAGCTGAAACTGACGACTGCGGACATTCATGGCGTCATCGAAATGGCCTGCTGCCGGCTTCGTAGACACCGGTTTAAGATAGCCCAACCTTGTTTTCGAACTCAACCGGGCTGACGTAGCCTATCATCGAGTATCTGCAACGAGCGCCTTCAAGGCAACGACGGTGGCGGCGATCATCCAAAATACGGTGTACTCGATTCCGCCGACGTTCCAGAGCCAGCCGTTTTTCGCTACAGAGAGAATCATCCCACAGTTCAGAATGACCACCGTCAATGCAATGGACGGAACGACAAGACGGCCGACGACGATCAGGACACCGCACGTTGCTAGAACGAAGCAAATGATCGCCACCCAGACTGAAGTCGGATGCAGGCCGTATGACTGCCAAAAAAGCTTGACCGCATTTTCATGGTTTACATATTTTGTAACCGCATGCGGAAGCAGGAAAACGCCTACAGCAATTCGAAGCAAGGCATCCGGTAAGGTGGCGGGCATCCTCTCGATTGGCCATGAGCCTTCATCGTAATCGACAAGCATGTGCTACCCTCCGTAAAAAGCGGACATGACGGCGATGCGACCTAGCCCTCGCTTGGCTTGAGCACGAGCACGACACCCATCAGCGCCCAGAAGACAGAATATTCCGCGCCCGTGAACTGCCAGAACCAGGCACCGTGATTGGCGACGGCTATGGTTCCAATCATGAAGGCCACGAGCAGAAGCGCCGCCGGTCGCACGAACTTGCCCATAACAATCAGCGCACCGACGGCGATCTGAAACAGCGCGGCGCCGATCACCCAGGCGGGCGCCGGGTGCAGGCCGAAGACCTGGCCGAAGACCTCGACCTCTTTGTCGTAGCTCAGGAACTTCCCGATCCCATGCGGGATTAGCATGCCGCCGACGGCAACCCTGAACACAAGGTCGGCGAGGCCTGGATTGGCCTTCATGCCAAGATCTGCGACGCGGGATTGAACAGTGTCAGTCATATCGGGTTCCTTTTTTGGTCTGTCGGGATGGAGGCCGGTTCAAGTGCTCAACGCAAACGCGCTGAGACGTTAAACGTGTCGAAAGTCAGCTCGGAAACCTGCCACCAGAGGTACTGGTCCTTGAGGAAGGCGCTGTAGGGACCGTAGATCGCCGCGAAGTCCGCGCTCCGCTGGCTGGTGGCGGCGTAGACCTCTTCGGCGGCTTTGAACGCGGCTTCCATGACATCGCGCGGAAACGGCTTCAGTTTCGCACCCTGTGCCACCAACCGCTTGAGCGCAGCCGGGTTGCGAGCGTCGTACTTCGCCGTCACGTCGCAGTTGACGGCCTGGCATGCGGTCCGCAGCGCCGCCTGAAATGCCTTTGGCAGCCCGTCCCATTGCGCTTTGTTGATGATGGCGTGGAAAACAAGACCGCCTTCCCACCAGCCTGGGTAGTAATAGAACGGGGCGATACGGACGAAACCGAGCTTCTCGTCGTCGTACGGGCCGATCCATTCGGCGGCGTCGATGGTGCCACGCTCCAGCGAGGGGAAGATATCGCCGGCAGCGATCACTTGCGGAACGGCGCCGAGCTTCTCGAGGATGTTGCCCCCAAGCCCGGAGATTCGAATTTTGAGGCCCCTTATGTCTTCGAGCGACCTCACCTCCTTGCGGAACCAGCCGCCCATCTGCGCGCCGCTGTTGCCGGCGGGGAAAGCGACGACACCATGTTTGGCATAGAAGGCGTCGAGGATCTCCGCTCCTCCACCGTGGTACAGCCAGGCGTTCTGCTGGCGGGCATTCATGCCGAATGGCAATCCAGTGCCGAACGCCCAGGCGGGGTCCTTGCCGAGATTGTAGAACGACACGGTGTGCGCCATTTCGACAGCGCCTTTTTGCACAGCGTCGATCGCCTGTAGGCCTGGAACGATCTCGCCCGCCGCGAATGGCTGGATAGCGAAGCGACCGTCGGTGATCTCGGAGACCATCCGTGAGATCGTCTCGGAGGCGCCGTAGATCGTATCCAGCGACTTAGGATAGCTGGAGGTCAGCCGCCAGCGCACCTGGGCCGTTTGCCCGATGGCCGGGGTGGCGAGGCCAAACGCGGCGGCAGTGGCACCAAGCGCACGGCGACGGTTCATGACAGGCGTCATCCGACCCTCTCTTTCTTGCTCATGGCTCGAGCGACGCCAGATATGCGGCAATCGCAGTGATGTCCTTGAGGCCAAGCTCCGCCGTGACCGGCTTCATCTGGTCAGCATGGTTGCCGTTGCGTTCGCCATTGCGGAACGCGACGAGCTGGCGGACGGTGTAGAGCGTCGAGACGCCCGCGATGCGCGGGATGTCGTCCTTGCCCTTGAGATCGCCGCCATGGCAGGCGGCGCAAGCGACGGTCTTGCCAAGGCCGTCCGTCACCAGCTTCTCGCCAAGCGCCACGCTGCCCTTCGGCACATAGGCGATGAAGCCCGAGTTTGGATCTCGTTCCACGACGCGGACGGGATCTTCGGGAAATTCCGCGATGCGCTCGCCCAGTTGCTCCGTCGAGCCATCGGCCAGCGCTAGGCGCTTGCGGCTCTTGTTGAAGTAGCTCCTCGGGATCGTGTCGGTCTCCACGACGCGGACCCATTTGATCGGCTTTATCTTCTCGAACCACTCCGCGGCGGCTGCCGCATCCTCGTCGGTCAGGGCCTTGGCCATGGCGGTCATCCAGACCTTGTCTGTCCGGTTTCCATCCCTGTAGTCCTGGATCTGGCGCAGGAAGTAGGACTTGGGCAGCCCTGAAATATGGCCGGACTCCGGATGTCCTTGTCCACTCTGGAGATGGCAGGCCGCACAGGCGCGCACGCCCGGTGGGGCGCCGGATTGCACGACGCGCGGCATGCCAGCCGCCTGATCGGGGAACCAGATCGGCGGCTTGAAGAGGTTGTCGATCTCTTTGCGGGTGTACCGCACGGTGCTTCCAGGAACCTGACGCACCTCGTTCTCGTCCGGTGCAGGTGGCTGTTCCTTGTCCGCGACAGGATAGGCCCAGTCCGGCTGTGTGAGTTTCTCCTGCGCCTGGGCGGGACTCACCACCGAAGCGAGCAACGCTGCGCCGATCAGCGCGACGAAGCGCGCCGTTGATTGCATTTTCATGTATAGGTCCTTGAAGGGCGTCTTACGTGTGTGTCGTCAATCCAGCGAAAGGTTGGCGGTCTTGATGACCTGTTTCCAGCGGGCGTCATCAGATGCCATGATGGCGGCAAGCTGCGCATGGTCCTTGAACCATGGCTCCAGCCCGGCCTTCGCCAGCTTGTCCGCGATCACACCCGTCAGCACGGAGAATGCATCGGTGCGCAACTTCGCGACGATCTCGGGCGGCGTGCCCTTCACGGCGAAGAACCCTTGCCAAGACGAGTAATCGAAGCCCGTGACGCCCTGCTCATGCAATGTCGCGAGGCCGGGGCTGTCCTTGAGCCTTTCAGGGCCGCAGAAACCGATCAGCTTGATGTTGCCGCTCTGCTCGAAGGGGAGGTAAAGCGAGCGGGCGATGAACATCATCTGCACATGCCCGCCAGCGAGGTCGGTCGCCGCTGCTGTCGCTCCCCGATACGGAATCTGCGTCACCTTCGTCCCGGTCAGTGCCATGAACATCTCAGTCGCAAGGTGCTGCGGGCTACCGGGCCCGCCGGTGCCGCAGGTCACCTCGCCGTTCTTCGCCTTCAGGTAGGCGATGAGCTCCTGCACGTTCTTGACCGGAACAGACGCGTGGACGCCGAGGTAGGTCGGAATATTCGCCACGCCAACGATAGGGATGAAGTCCGCAAAGGGATCGAAATCGGGTTTCTTCGTCCGGATGTTCGGCAGGATGGTGAGGATGCTGTTGTTGAAGGCACCAAGTGTATAGCCATCCGGCTGCGCGCGGGCGGCGCGTGAGGCACCGATGAGGCCCGCCGCACCCGTCACGTTCTCGACAATGAGGTTCTGACCAAGCTTTTGACCAATCGCCTCGCCCGCGATCCGCACGGCGATGTCGGACGCACTGCCGGCCTGCAGCGGCATGATGACGTTGATCGTCCGCTGCGGCCAGGTGGAAGCGGACGCTTGGCCGGCGACCAACACCGCAGCGGATGCGCCAAGGCCCTGCAGTACATCCCTGCGGGAGCTGTGATTGTTCATGCTATCCTCCCCATTCTTGGTTCGCTTTGGACCGGCGTGAGCCGCGAGCCCCTTGTTCGCAACTCCCGCCTTGGCTTTCGAGGGTTCGAAACCAAATAAACCAATTTAAACCATATGTGACCAATTTAGGATTGATTGTCAAGGCAGTTCGGTCGATGAACAATCTCGACGGAGCAATGGAGGGCAGGATGCGTATCGGTGGCTATCAAGGAGCCCGCTCCATTTTGACAGCCGCACTGCGGGTGTTTCGCGACGCGCTCCAGCATTCTGGAATGTTCAGACCGGATCTGATGGAGGATGTGACTGCGGCAGGCATATCCGCGCGCGCTTTGTTCGACGGCGTCGAGACTGACGGCTGGAATGCCGCTTACATGGCCTCCGGATATCTGACCGCACGCGTTCCGGAGCTTTCGATCCTCGATGCGCCGTTCCACGTGAAGGATCGCGCCAAGGCGTTGGGAGCGCTTGAGGGCGATGCAGGACGCATTCTCAGTGAAGCGGTCGAGCGTCAAACCAGACTGAAGGTCCTTGCCTTCTGGGACAACGGCTTCCGCAGCATCTCTAACGGCCAACGGCCAATCCAGACTCCCACCGATCCAGGATCTCACGATCCGTACGCTGGACAGTGCCAACTATGTCGCCACGCTCAAGGCGATGGGATTCAAACCAGTGGTGACCGACGTCAAGGAGTTTCGCGAAGCCATCGCTTCAGGCCGTATCGACGCGCAGGAAAACCCTCTCACTAATATGCTGAACTTCGGGATTGAGCAGCACCATCGCCACCTGAGCCTGACGTCACATTTGTTCGGAGTGGCCCTTCTCGCTTGCGGGCGCGAATGGCATGACGGCCTTGGCCTGGCGCAGCGGAATGCCCTCTTGGCGGCTGTGCGGGAGGCAACGCGGCTTCAGCATCGCCTCGCGACCAATGAAGACGCATTGGCCCTCAAGGTGCTTGAAGCCGCCGGACTTTCCGTTCTTCGTCCGCATCAGATTGATCTTGAGGGCTTCCTCGAGGCGACCGCACCGGTTCGGGAAGGGATCATCGATAGGGCTCCGACAGCTCTATCCGCTGCCTACAGCAACGTCTGATCAGGCTGATTCTCCCATCAAATCCCTGGACGTCGACGTGAGGTGCCGCCGCATTGCATCCTTGGCGCCAACCTGATCGCGCGCCTCAACAGCTGCCAAGATTACCTCATGCTCGGCGAAAGAATGATAGTCCTTCGGCGGACCGAGCGTACGCTTGGCGAGTCCGCCCCAGACGACAGAGCGCCGCACCTCGTTGACGAATTGATGCAGCTCCGCCAGCAGGTTGTTGCCGGCCGCTTGCGCCAGAAGCTCATGGAACCGTACGTCAAGCTGCTGATACTCCGGCCAAGCCGCCGAGCGCCGCATCTCGATGCACAGCGCCCGCAGTTCCGCGATCTGCGCTCCGTTCGCGCCACGGGCGGCAAGACCCGCGACCTCCGGCTCCAGGATCATCCGGACCTGCATGGCCTCGGGCGGGCTTGTGCGATGCGCGACAGATGCGACATCGGGCTTGCCTGTCGGGCTGCGCGCATGTTGGGCCAGAAACGTTCCCTTGCCCACATGCCGCCACAGCGCGCCTTCCGCCTCCAGCATGGCGAGTGCTTTCCTGAGCTCCGCGCGCGACAGTCCGAGTTGTTCCGAGAGTTGACGCTCGGGCGGCAGCCGACCGTCAAGTGGGAGCTCGGCCTTCCCGATCCAGGATTTCAACGCGGCGATAGCCATCAGGACTCCGGGCCTCCAAGTGCCTTCCCTTGATAGCGAGTGCAGCCACATTGGTCAACCAATTCACCAATCTTGTGACTGCGCTTGACATTGGTTTTCGGAGAGGTATGGTCAACCAATCATAACCAATATGCGCCGAGGGAGGTCATGTACCCCAACCCAAGCGCTCAAGCGATGCGGGGACTGCCATGTACGGCGCACCAGGCGTGAAGACGGATCCAGCCTTTCCTGTTCCAGACCGTATGCGGGCCTGGATTCTTGGCGATCCTGATCAGCTGACCCTCGGCGAGAAGCCGGTTCCGGTGCCAGGCCGGGCTGAAGTGCTCGTCAGGATCGACGCGGTGGCGATCTGCGCGACAGATCTGGAAGTTATTCACTATGGCTCGCCAGCCAAGATCCAAGGTGGGTTGCCGTTCAACAAGAACTTCACGCCGGGGCATGAGTACATGGGCACCGTCGCCGCCCTGGGACCCGGTGTCGATGAATACCGCATCGGCGAACGCGTCACCGTCGAGATCCATGCCGGCTGCGGCCAGTGCAAGCGCTGCCGCCAGGGCATGTACACGGCCTGCCTCAACTACGGGCAGAACTACGGCGAGGTGAACAAGGGCCACCGCGCCAACGGCTTCACGACCGACGGCGGGTTTACGGAATATGCCGTCAACAACATCAACACGCTTGTGCGCGTACCCGACACGATGTCCGACGAGGAAGCGACCCTCGTCGTCACCGCCGGCACCTCGATGTACGGGCTGACGGAACTTGGCGGACTGGTGGCTGGCGAGAGCGTCGTCGTCACGGGGCCCGGCGCCATCGGCCTGCTCGCCGTCGCCGTCGCCAAGGCGCTTGGCGCAAACCCGGTCATCCTTACCGGCACGCGTGACAGCCGCCTCGCCATCGGTCGCGAACTCGGCGCAGACATCACCGTCAACGTGAAGAACGAGGACGCCGTCCAGATCGTCAAGGACGCGACCCGCGGGCTTGGCGCCGACTATGTCGTCGAATGCGCGGGCAGCCAGGAAGCCATCGACATGGCGATCCACATGACGAACCGCGGCGGCAAGATCTGCCTCGCGGCCTTCCCGCACGAGCCTGTTACGATCGACCTGCCGCATATCGTGCGCAACAACATCTACGCCTATGGCATTCGCGGCGAGGGCAAGAGCGCCACGCACCGCGCCATGGCTTTCATGGCGACCAAG
This sequence comes from Hyphomicrobiales bacterium, assembly GCA_031377545.1. Lineage (GTDB taxonomy): Bacteria > Pseudomonadota > Alphaproteobacteria > Rhizobiales > Beijerinckiaceae > JADCCX01. Next base: position 10,970 of record JANMFA010000233.1, read on the forward strand.
CGCTTCGATGCCACCAAGATCCACACGCACACATTCGACCTTGCCGACCTGCCGGAGGCACTCCGCCATGCGCGGGACCGCATCGACGACGCGATCAAGGTTGTCGTCCGAACCAACGCCCGCGTCGCCCAGCGGCTCGCGGCGGAATGAGCCGTTCATCACAAGTACTCAAGCACAACAAAGGGGGGAAACCATGATCCATCACCGCAGACAATTCCTGGGCCTTCTGGCCGCAGGCTCCGCCGCTGGGCTTTCCGGGGCCGCGCAGGCCCAGATGCTTCCGGCTCCAACCGGTTTGCCTGCAGGCTCGGTCGCTCCCGTTGGCGACAACGTGGTCAGCTATATCGAGGTGGCGCCCGGCCAGCAACGCAAGGCGCTCGGCATCCTGCGGGGCCTGCGCGACGCCAGCCTCAAGGAGGCCGGGGCCAAGTCCTTTGCGCTCTTCCAGCGCATCAACATTTCCCATCACTTCGGCGTGCTGGAGGTCTGGGCCGATAACGCCGCCCGCGAGGCCCACCTGACCCAAGCTCACGTCAAACAGGCGCGGGAACAGCTGGCGGTCATCGAGACCGCTCCCTACGACGAGCGTCCGCACCGTCCGCTTGCCACAGGGCCGGCCAGGAAACCCGCCGAGGGCGCGATCACCTGCATCACCCATGTCGATTTCGTGCCGGTCTACCGTGAGGAGGGGGAGCGGATGCTGAAGATGCTGGCCGAAGGCAGCCGCGCCGAGAAGGGCGCAGCCCGGTATGACGTGTTCACGCAGGCCACCCGCCCAAACCACATGACACTTGTCGAGGTCTGGGATTCCCAGGGCGCCTGGAGCAATCATCTGACCATGAAGCACCTAAAGGACTTTCGGCTTTCGCTCCTGCCCCGGACCGGCAGCCTCTATGACGAGCGGATATACCGCGCGGTGTCCTGACCATCCTGACAAGGCTGCTGTCTTTCAGCTGAAATTCACTGCCCGACGGCCCCGGCTCCTCCCGGTCGGGGTCACTTCTCCATCTACGGACAATCAGACACATGAAACCGAAATTGAAAGGCGTCATCGCCGCAATCCCTACACCGATCACAGTGGCCGGCGCGCCAGATGCTGCCGCTTTTGTAAAGGCCGCGCAATATTTGCTGGCGAATGGCTGCGATGGCCTGAACGTGCTTGGAACGACCGGTGAGGCAACGTCGTTCTCCACCGCGCAGCGCATGGCGCTGATGAGCGCTGTCAAAGCAGCCGGACTGCCGATGGATCGGCTCATGGTCGGGACCGGGGCTGCGGCGGTCGGGGACGCAACAACCCTCACGCGTCATGCTGCGGAGCTAGGTTTCGCTGGCGCATTGGTCTTGCCGCCCTTCTACTACAAGGGCGTCTCTGACGCGGGTGTCTTCGCCTACATCGAGCGGATCGTGCAGGCTACGGAGCAGATGCCCGTCCCGATCTATCTGTATCACTTCCCGGCGCTGTCGGGCGTGCGCTACGATGCACCGCTGGTAGCCTCGCTGCTGAAAGCGTTCCCCGACCGGATGGCGGGCCTCAAGGATTCCTCCGGCGATATGGACTATGCACGCGGCATCGCAGCACTGTCATCGACCTTCGCCGTTTTTCCATCCACCGAGGCGTGCCTTGCGGAAGCAAGGTCGGGCATATTCGCCGGATGTATCTCCGCGACCGCCAATCTCGACGCGGCGGATTGCGCCAAGGCGTTCCACCATGCCGACGATGTTGCGCTTGCCCGCGCCGTCGTCGTGCGCAAGGCTTTTGACGGCAAGCCTCTGATCCCCGGCATCAAGGCGATGCTGGCAGAGCGTCTGAATCTGCCCGCTCTTGCGCGCGTCATGCCGCCGCTGGTCGAGGCAACAAGTGAGCTGATTGATTCCTTGGCACCGGCCAGAGGGACGCAAGCGGCCGCCGAGTAGCCGCGCGTCGCACTGCATCTTTGGGCATGATCGAGGCGTGTGGAGACCGCAATGACAGAAAAAGCAGCGAACACGCTGATGTCGCATATTCCGACCGAGGTCTATCTCGGTTTCCTCGGGCGCACGATCGAAATCCACTGGGACTACCACGCCTTCCTCATGGCGGGGATCTGGATGATCATGGTTCCGCTTTGCGTCACCATCATCCGCTATGGCAAGCCGCGGCCGACTGAAATGGGTCTCAGGCGCCAGGTCAGTTTCTGGCACATCGAATGGTGGTGGTTCAGCGCGCACAAATACGGGCTCTACGCTGCTGTCTTCATGTCGCTCGCCGGTCTTGCTGTCGCGCTGACCGTCAGCCAGGGCTTCAGCGGATCGGTCCACTCTATCCTCGGCATCCTTACAGTAGCACTGGCCTGCATCCAGGTACTGGCTGGCCTGCTTCGTGGAACGCATGGCGGCAAGTACTACTTCAAGGCTAATCCCGACGACCCTGCAAGCTGGCACGGAGACCACTACAGCCGCACCACGCGGCGACGCATCTTTGAAGCGTTCCACAAGACCAACGGATATTTCACGCTGCTGTTCGCAGTGGGCGCCGTCGGCTCCGGCCTCATGCAATATGCAATGCCGGTCTTCGCCATGTTTCTGCTGGCGGTTCCCTTCGTGTTCCTTGCGGTCTGGGTCTGGTTCGAATTCATCGAGCGTCGATACGACGGATACCGGGCCGTCCACGGCTACGGCATGGAGCATCCCTACAACAAGGAGCGGGAGTTCCTCTGACGGGAGCTGCCTCTGAATCCACAAACGGCAAGAGACTCAACCATGGCAGACTTGGTTATCAGCGAATTCATGGAACAAAAGGCCGCTAAAGGCCTCCATGCCGATTTCAGCACGCATTGGGATCCTGATCTCTGGCGCGACCGGGCTTCCCTTCTGCGGCACGTTGCGGACGCACGCGCCATCATCGTGCGCAACGCTACGCGCGTGGACACAACACTGCTGGACGGTGCTCCCCATCTCAAGGTCGTGGCGCGAATGGGCGTCGGGCTCGACAATATCGACGTCGATGCCTGTAAGGCGCGCGGGATAGAGGTTTGCCCCTCGATCGGCGCAAACGCCGTGTCAGTCGCGGAATACGTGATCGCGACCGCAATGATCCTCCTGCGCGGACCGGCCTATTTCGCTACGCCTGATGTCACATCGGGGCAGTGGGACAGGCCGAAATTCAGCGGCGGGCTTGAAATGGCGGGCCGCACGATGGGCATCATCGGCTTTGGCTCCATCGGTCAGACCGTTGCAGCGAAGGCGCGCGGCCTCGACATGAATGTGATCGCTCATGACGCAGTGATGCTGCCTAATCATCCAGCCTGGAAGCTGACCCGCCGCGTCGATCTCGACACCTTGCTGACGGAATCCGACGTCATCTCGCTGCACTGCCCGCGACTACCGCAGACGATAGACCTGATCGACGCCCTCCAGTTTGCGCGCATGAAGGACGGTGCCATCCTGGTCAATTCCGCGCGCGGCGGTATCGTCAACGAGGCCGCCTGCGCTGCGGCGCTGAGGTCCGGCAAACTCGGCGGTGCCGCATTGGATACACTCGATATTGAGCCCATCAACGAAACGGCACAGACGCTATTCAGCGACGTCAACAACCTGATCCTCACACCACATATCGCAGGGGTGACGAAGGAGTCGAACACGCGGATTGCCGAGGTCGCGGCCGCCAACGTGCGGCGCGTACTCAATAGCCGTCATTGATGCGGGCCGTCTGAACACGCCTTCCACGCAGAACACCAGCGCACGCGCGAGACCAGGACACAGACAATGGCGAACTTCGATCTGCCGAAACCAGACTATGTGCGGAACATGAAGCTGATCGGCTACTCTGATCAAGGCGGCCGCCCTGACGGGGTGCAGATCATGGTCAACAAGAGGCACGCCATCATCGGCCACATGTTCTCGAACGGGTTCAGCGTCATCGACTGCCGCGATCCGCGCGATCCAAAACCTGTGGCCTACGTTCCGGCGCCGGACAACACTTGGAACATCCATCTGCAGAGCCACGAGGACTTGCTGCTCGTGATCAACGCCAAGAACATGTTCGCTGCTGCGGAATTCCAGGACGAGACCGAGTACTACATGGGGGCGCTGGGGCAGAAGGTTGGCACAGCTGAAGCAAAGGCCGCAACCTGGCGCAACTGGACGGCCGGCATGTCTGTCTACGATATCAAGGATCCGTCGAAGCCGTTACGGATCGGCTTCATGCCCGTCGAGGGCGGCGGCATCCACCGCATCTGGTACACGGGTGGGCGGTGGGCCTATGCGTCTGCGCTAATCGACGGCTTCACCGACTACATCTTCATCACCATCGACATGGCCGATCCCGCCAATCCGAAGGAGGCTGGGCGCTACTGGCTGCCGGGCATGAACCAGGCAGCCGGCGAGATCCCGAGTTGGGATGCGTCGTGCCGCAACGGGCTACATCATGCGATCATCCATGGCGACACGGCCTACGCCGCCTGGCGCGACGCCGGGCTCGTCGTCATCGACGTCAAGGACCGCGCGAGGCCTGGCCTCATCGCACACCGCAGCTGGTCGCCGCCCTACGGCGGAGGTACGCACAACTGCCTTCCCCTGCCAGCGCGCGATCTGCTGATCGTCGCCGACGAGGCCGTGCTCGACAATTGCG
>JANMFA010000244.1:0-10684 GCA_031377545.1 Hyphomicrobiales bacterium
TCAGCGCCGGGATGACGCCGGTAAAAACTGTCGTGTCCATCATTCGACTCCCTCATGTCCCGGCGGTGACTGGTCGGTTCGTGACCACTGCGCAGGCGATTCCCAAGCTAAGTATACTCTTTGCATTTTACCTGTCGACATAATCCTCGTGACCCTACAGTTTCAGGTCCTGTCGTTCGTCGCGGGAAACATAGGGCACACGCGCCAAATTCCGCAATCCGGCAAAAGTGATTTCCAAGCAGCATTTTCCACGTCATCATCCAGCCATGACCAAACGCCCCCTCCCCACAATGATCGCGCAAGGCGCTGGCCGCGAGCCTGCTGATCTCGTGATCCGCAATGTCCGGCTCTACGACCTCGTCACAGGTGCGCTTACGCCCACGGATATCGCGATCTGCGGAGATCGCATTGTCGGAACCTATGCGGAATACAAGGGTGTTCGCGAGATCGACGGCCAGGGCCGCATCGCGGTACCCGGCTTCATCGATACGCATTTCCATGTCGAATCCTCGCTGCTGACGCCGCTGGAGTACGACCGCTGCGTGCTGCCCCATGGCGTCACCACCGCGATCTGGGATCCGCACGAAATCGCCAATGTGCTGGGCGCAGACGGCCTGCGCTATGCGCTGGACTGCGCCTGCGCCACGATCATGGACATCCGCGTGATGCTGTCGTCCTGCGTGCCCGCGACCGATCTGGAGACATCGGGTGCGCGGCTCGATGCAGCTGACCTGCTGCCCTTCCGCGGGCATCCCAAAGCGCTGGGCCTTGCGGAATTCATGAACTTCCCCGGTGTCATCCACGCCGCCCCCGATGTGATCGCCAAGCTGGAAGCCTGGGCCGATGGGCACATCGACGGTCACGCCCCGCTGCTCTCCGGCATGGCGCTCAACGCCTATCTCGCCGCGCGCATCCGCACGGATCACGAGACAACGGCACCGGCCGAAGCGATGGAGAAACTGAAGAAAGGCATGGCGATCCTGATCCGGGAAGGATCGGTGTCCAAGGACCTGCATGCGCTGACGCCGATCATTTCGGCGGAGACATCCGCGTTCCTGGCATTCTGCACGGATGACCGCAATCCGCTTGATGTGGCGGAGGAAGGCCACCTGGACTTCGTCATCCGCGAGGCGATCCGCTGCGGTGCGCCCACCCTGCATGTCTATCGGACAGCGACGGTCAGCGGAGCGCGCATCTTCGGCCTGACGGATCGCGGCATGATCGCGCCGGGCTACCGGGCGGACATCGTGCTGATCGAGGGAGCGCTTGCGGACTGTCGCGTGTCCCAGGTGATCGCCGCCGGGCGCCCTGTGACGGCGGAGCTTTTTGCCACCCGCCAGACTGTGCCCCCTGTCGGCCTCACCAGCATGAAAGCGCGGCAGGTCTCAACAGGCGATTTCAGGGCGACGCACCATGGCGCAGACACGCCCGTGATCGGTGTCATCCCCGGCAAGATCATCACGGCGCATCTTCGGAAAGCCTTGCCCGTGAATGGCGTCGATCTCGTGCAGGACATCATCAAGCTGGCGGTCATCGAGCGCCATGGCAAGAACGGCAACATGGCGGTGGCGAGTGTTCAGGGTTTCGGACTGAAACGCGGAGCCATCGCCTCGTCCGTCGGGCACGACAGCCACAATATCACGGTGGTGGGTGCGGATGATGCGGACATGGCGCTCGCTGCCAACCGGCTGGGCGAATTGCAGGGCGGATTCGTGGTGACGGAGGGCGGCCGGGTGCTGGCCGAACTGGCGTTGCCGGTGGCTGGACTGATGAGCCTGCTCGATTTCGAGGGCGTTCGCGGCAAGCTGATCCCGCTGCGTGCTGCCGCGAAATCCCTGGGCTGCACACTGGCCGAGCCATTCCTGCAGGTGGCCTTCCTGCCGCTGCCGGTGATCCCGCATCTGAAGATCACGGACAGGGGACTGGTCGATGTCGATCAGTTCAGGTTGATCGGATAAGGCGTATGGTCGTTCCGGGAATGCCTGCAATGCCTGCCATTCACGGATTGAAGACAATGCGATCCTTGAGCCTTGGCCCAACGAAATCGAGGAATGCCCGCAGTTTTTTCGGCATCTGGCGATCCGCGGAATAGACGAACTGGACGGGCATGATCGGAGGTTCATAGCCCTGCAGCAGCAGTGCGAGTTTCTGGTCGGCAATCGCCAGTGCCGCCTGGTAACACAGCACCCGCGTGATACCCATTCCTGTAGCGGCTGCCTCGACCGCCGCTTCGGCGTTGCTGACCGAGAAGCGCGAATGCACGGTCACGCGCTCCGTGACCGTGCCTTTCGTGAAGTTCCAGACTCCGGGCGCATGCAGCGGTGTCAGCGTCACGCAATCATGTTGGGCCAGGTCACCTGGTTTTTCCGGAGCTCCCCGCTCCGCGATATACCCGGGGCTGGCGCAGACAACGTGGCGAATCTGGCCCAGACGCAGGGCCATGAGGCTGCTGTCTTCCAGCGCGCCGATGCGAAGGGCGACGTCAATGTGAAGTTCGACGAGATCGACCGGAACGTCGGTCAGGCGCATTTCCACATCGACGTCCGGATAGGCGTTGAGAAACTGAAAAACGATCGGCAATAGATGCAGCCTTCCGAATACAACGGGCGCGCTGACCACCAGATTGCCTTTTGGCGCACTGTATTCACCTGACGCCAGCCGCTCGGCATCGTCGATTTCCTCCAGCAGGCGGCGGCAGGTTGGCAGATACTGCGCGCCCGCATCCGTCAGGGCAATTCTCCGGGTCGTGCGCGTCAGGAGTTGGACACGGAGTTTTTGCTCAAGCTCGGCAACCCGCCGGCTGACGGTGGCGAGCGGCGTGGAGAGCTTGCGAGAGGCTGCCGAGAAGCTCCCGGTTTCAGCCACTGCGGCAAATGCTGTCATCGATTCGAAGCGGTCCATCAGCTAGTCCAATTTTGAGAATATCATTCTCGAAATAAGTGGATACTGCGCAAAAATGAAAAGGTCTAGATGTCGTTTCGCCAGCCAGATTTCATGGTTGGTCATCGAAAGGATCGTCTCATGACCCGCGTCACCACCTTCACTTCCATCGAAGCTTCGCCGGTTGCGGCACAGCCGCTGCTTGAGGCTATCAAGAAGCAGCTTGGCAGCGTGCCGAACATTTTCCGTGTCATTGCCAACAGCCCTGCCGCGCTGGAGGGGTTCCTGGGCCTGAGCGGCGCTCTGGGCAAGGGCGCACTCGACCCCAAGACACGTGAGCGCATCGCGCTGGCCGTGGCGGAAAGCAATGGCTGCAACTACTGCCTCTCGGCCCATACCTACCTCGGCAGGAATGTCGCCAAGCTGGACGACGCCGAAATCACAGCCAACCGCAACGGAGCGTCGAATGATCCCAAGGCCGCCGCGGCCGTGCGTTTCGCCGCAGAAATCGTCCGTCAGCGCGGCCACGTTTCCGACGTCGATGTGGCGGCCGTGAAGCTGGCTGGCTTTGACGATGCACAGATTATCGAGATCGTCGTGCACGTCGCTCTCAACACGCTCACCAACTACGTCAATGAAGTGGCGAAGACGGTGATCGATTTTCCGGTCGTGGAACAGCGCAAGGCGGCGTGAACCCGCCTGCATATTCAAGACGCCGGACCGCCAAATGGCCAGCAGGCGGTCCAGCGCTCCCTTCAATGCTGGCCATGTATCTCAAACCTCAGGAGACTTCGTCATGACTATTCGCCATACATCTCTCATTGCACTTGCTGTCCTCGGACTGCTTGGTGCCGCCAGTCCCGCTCTCGCCGGACCGGAAGTCAACACGTCGACAGGCATCGTGGTTGCCAACGGCAAACCGGCACCTGGCCTTGCTGTCCACGGCTACGATGTCGTGGCCTACTTCACGCAAGGAAAGCCCGTGAAGGGTGATTCCAAGTTTTCCTCGGTGCAGGGTGAGGCCACCTATCGTTTTGCCACGAAGGCGCATCTCGATACCTTTGCTGCCAATCCTCAGAAGTACGTGCCGGCCTATGGCGGGTTCTGCGCCTATGGCGTCTCGGTGAACGCCAAGTTCGACGGCAATCCCGAGAACTGGAAGATCGTCGATGGCAAGCTTTACCTCAACCTCGACAGCAGCATTCAGGAAGCCTGGCTGAAGGACGTCCCCGGCAACATCAAGAAGGCAGAAGTTATCTGGCCTGTGATCAAGGACAAGGCTCCTGCTGACATCAAGTAATCCCGTCTGCCCGGAACCGCGCAGACTGCGGCGTGGTTCCGGCTGAGATCTTCACACAACAATCAAAGGAGAAACTTCCATGTCCATTCGTTTCGTTACCCGTCAGGTTCATGCCTGGATCGACTACCCCGTCGCCGCAAGCCTGATCGCAATGCCGTTCCTGCTTGGCCTTGGCACCGGCAATCCCATTGCCAAATGGCTTTCCGTCGCCACGGGTGTTGCAGCCTTGCTTCTGACGATACTCACGGACCATGAGACAGGACTCATCAAGGTGCTGCCATACTGGTTCCATGTCGCCGTCGATCGCCTGGTGGGACTGACCTTTCTGGCCGCCCCATTCGTCCTGGGGTTCAGTGGTCTGGATGCCTACTATTACTGGGCAAATGCCATCGCCGTCATCCTGGTGACATTCCTTCTCAATGCGGATGAGCGTGGCAGCGAAGCGGCAAAGATGGCGTGATGCGCATGTCCTTGACCCTATGACAGGAGGCGGAAGAGATTTCGCCTCCTGCTTTTCATCAAGCACACTGCGTCATGCAGCCACGACGACTACACCGAGCGACTGACGCAGAAATCCACCACTTCCACCATAGCGGATTTCAGCGGCGAATCCGGGAAGATACCAAGAGCGTCCTTCGCCATGGCGCCGTAGTGACGGGCGCGTTCGACCGTATCTTCCAGCGAGCGGTGCTTGCGATGCAGGCCAATGGCCTTTTGCAGGGACTCGTCATCGCTTGATCCATCCTCCAGCGCCGTTTTCCAGAAGGCGCGCTCGGTGGCATCGCCCCGGCGGTAGGAAAGCACCACGGGCAGTGTGATCTTGCCCTCGCGGAAATCATCTCCCACGTTCTTGCCCAGCTTGGCGGTGGTGCCGCCGTAGTCGAGGACGTCGTCCATGAGCTGGAAGGCGACGCCGAGGTTGGTGCCGTAGCTGCGGCAGGCGGTGATTGCTTCCTTGCCACCGCCAGCGACCAGAGGCCCGACCTCGCAGGCCGCCGCGAACAGCGCTGCCGTCTTGGCCCGGACGACGGCGAGATACTCATCCTCCGATGTCGAGAGGTTCTTGGCGGCGGCAAGCTGCATCACCTCGCCCTCGGCGATGACGGCGGCAGCGGTCGAGAGCACGTCGAGACAGGGCAGGGACCCCACTTCCACCATCATCTTGAATGCCTGGCCGAGCAGGAAATCACCGACAAGGACGCTGGCCTCGTTGCCCCACAGGGTGCGCGCCGCGGGCTTGCCCCGGCGCATGTCGCTGTCGTCCACCACATCGTCATGCAGCAATGTGGCGGTGTGCATGAACTCGACCGAAGCCGCGAGCTTGAGGTGCCCCTCGCCCTCATAGCCGCACAGCTTCGCCGCAGCGAGCGTCAGCATGGGCCGCAATCTTTTGCCGCCGGATGAGATCAGGTGGTTTGCCACCTCGGGGATCATGGTGACGTCAGAGCCCGTCCGCGCCAGGATCGTGGCGTTCACGCGCTCCATGTCGGCTCTAGTAAGCTGGACGAGTGGATCGACACTGGCGGCTGCCGCCTTGTCCTCAAACGCTACGACAACGCCCAAAGCCTGCCTCGTTCTTCTCTGTTTCTGCCCAAGACATTGGCACCGGGCAAGAGATGTTTCAACGCGCCCTGTTGCCGCAACACGACGCACATGGCAAGCCTTTGAAACAGAAGAAGGATTGATCCTGGCGTGGCGGAGCCCTTTTCCGATGACCGGTTTCTAGATGGCCGCCTGCTGCTGCGCCAGCCGCTGAAGGGCCATCGCATCGGCACGGATGCGCTGTTGCTGGCGGCGGCTTGCCCCGGAGATGGGCGCGCCTGTGATCTCGGCAGCGGCGTTGGTGCTGTTGGGCTGGCGCTGGCGATACGCGGCGCGCAGGACACGGTGCTGGTGGAGCGCGATCCCGTCTTCGCGGCATGCGTCCGGTCCAATGTCACGAATGGCGGCTTTGCCGACCGCGTCACGGTCTGCGAAGCGGATATCTTCGACCGCAAGGCCTTTTTGCGTGCCCCCCTGCTGGCCGACCAGCGTTTCGATGCCGTGGCGACGAATCCGCCGTTCGATCAGGCATTGCGGGGCCGGCGCAGTCCTACAGCACTAAAGCAAACGGCCCATGCGATGCAGGGCGGCGATCTGGCGGACTGGCTTGCGGTCGCGGTGCGTCTGCTGAAGGATGGCGGCTCCCTCACTCTGATTCACCGGGCGGACCGGCTGGCGGATGTGCTCGCGGCCCTGCCCAATCGCGCTGGAGGTGTGTGCATCAGGCCGGTCCAGCCGCAGGCGGATCAGTCAGCGACGCGCATTCTGGTGCAGGCAACGGCCGGATCGCGGGCAATGCTCCGCCTGTTGCCGCCTCTTGTGCTGCATGGCCCGGACGGCGCTTTCACGCCGGAGGCGGACGCCATTCACAAGGGACAGGCCGCCATCTCCATGCGGCCCGATCGGTGAACGGCGATCAGTACTGCCATCAATAGCGGCAGATGCGACGCGCCGGACGCCACTGCTGGCCGTAAGGTGTCCAGATCCAGCGGGCTGGACGGATGAAGCAGGCTGGGCCGATAAACGCCGGGCGTGCGTAATACGGTCGATAAAAGCCATAGTGGCGATGCGCCCTGTAGGGTCGGTACGCACGGTGAGGGCGATGATAGGCCCGGCGATACCCACGACCACCGCGCCAGCGCACCTCGTCGGTGATGGCCGGTATCGCTTCCAGGACAGCGGTGCCGGAGCCGGTTGCCACCGGTGCGGCCTGCGCCGATGGCAGTGGTGCCATTGCGATCAAGAGCGCGCTGATCGCGGCTGAGACAATACCCATCACTCTGGTCATGGCGTTCTTCCTCCAATCGATACGGCACCATCACCGTGACTGATGCGATGCCGGTTCCATGGAATGCTGGAATTCAGTTTGCCGCTGTACAACCGCGGAATGACGGTTTCGTCATGTTCCGCCGGGTCAGAGAGCCTTGGCACGCTCTCGCAAGACGAACTTCTGGATCTTGCCGGTCGAGGTCTTGGGCAGTTCGGCGAAAATCACGGTGCGTGGCAGCTTGTAGCTCGCCAGATACTCCCGGCAGAATGCGATGATCTCCGCTTCCGTGGCGCTGATGCCCGATTTCAGCTCGACGAAGGCGCAAGGATGCTCGCCCCACCGCGCATCGGGCCTGGCCACCACCGCGACAAGCGATATGGCGGGGTGCTTGAACAGGGCGTCCTCCACCTCGATGGACGAAATGTTCTCGCCGCCCGAGATGATGATGTCCTTCGAGCGGTCCTTGAGCTGGATGTAGCCGTCGGGATGCATCACGCCCAGATCCCCCGAATGGAACCAGCCGCCCGCAAACGCTTCATCCGTGGCCGTCTGGTTCTTGAGATAGCCTTTCATGCCGATATTGCCCCTAAACATCACCTCTCCCATCGTCTCGCCGTCGGCGGGCACGGGTTTCATCGTTTCAGGATCCATCACGGCCAGGTCTTCCTCGCCGGGGTAGTTCACGCCCTGCCGCGCTTTCAGCCGGGCCTGCTCGTCCAATGGGAGTTCATCCCAATCGGCTTTCCAGGTGTTGACGACGGCGGGTCCATAGACCTCGGTCAGACCATAGACATGCGTGACGTCGAACCCGGCCTCCTTCATGCCGGCCAGAACGGCCTCCGGCGGCGGTGCGGCGGCGGTGATGAAGCTGACGCGGCCCGGCAAAGGGCGGATTTCCTCAGGCTTGGCGGCCAGAAGCGCACTCATCACGATGGGTGCGCCGCACAAATGCGTGACGCCATGGTCAGCAATCGCCTCAAACATGGCTCTCGCCCTGACCCAGCGCAGGCAGACATGCGTGCCGCCGATGGCCGACAGCGTCCAGGGGAAGCACCAGCCATTGCAATGGAACATCGGCAGCGTCCACAGATAGACCGGATGCGGCGGGATCGCGGCGGCGAGCGTGTTGGCGAAACACATGAGATAGGCGCCGCGATGCGAATAGACCACGCCCTTGGGATTGCCCGTCGTGCCAGACGTGTAGTTCAGCGACAGCGCATCCCATTCGTCAGCCGGCCAGGTCCAGGCGAAAGCGGGATCGCCTGCGGCCAACAGGGCCTCGTAGCCGGTCACAGGTTGCGTGCCGTCGGGGCCGAACGGTGCTTGCGGAAACTCGGGATCATCATATTCGATCAGAACAGGCTGTCTGGCTGAAAGCTTCAACGCGGCCTGCGCGACGGCTGCGAACTCCCGGTCCACGATCAGGAGCTTCGCCTCACCGTGATCGATCTGGAAGGCGATGGTCGCGGCATCGAGCCGCGTGTTGATGGTGTTGAGCACTGCGCCCAGCATCGGCACGCCGTAATGCGCCTCCAGCATTGGCGGGGTGTTGGCGAGGATCACGGCAACGGTGTCTCCCTTGCCGATGCCGCGCCGGTGGAGCGCCGAGGCCAGGCGGCGGGCGCGGGCGTAGAAATCGCGGTAATTCACCCGCATCGCGCCGTGGATGATGGCGGCATGATCCGGCCAGACCTTCGCCGCGCGCTGCAGGAAGGACAGCGGCGTCAGAGGCTGATAGTTCGCCGGATTGCGGTCGAGGCCCGTGGTGTAGATAGACATGGCTGTTTCGCTCCCTCGCCAATCCATGGCAAGTGAGCGAAGTCTTGGCAACCAAGTGTCGCCCTGGCCAAGGGTGACATTGGCTGCGCGGCGCGCAATATTATTTCGCCAAGGCGACGATCTCTCCGCGCGGATCCGAAGGGGTCAGGAAATAGTTGCATTTGAGAGAGGTTCGTTGAACAATCAGCATTGAATTTTCGCATAAACGCAATTTTATTACAATAATCACCCTTGGTAAATTATTTTATTTTTTCGTTCCATTTTTCACTTGCATGGAGCCATGCGAAGTGACAATGGACTCTCCCGATTAGGACAGGTATATTGACCAATATTCGGCTCAGACCCCTGTCCTGTCATTTTTTTTGCACCAATCCGTCCTTTGGGAGGACGCCATGACCAAGCTGACCGTGACACACCCGAGCGCATCGGACTGGATCATCAAGTCCGAGCTGGAGACGCTCGCCGTCCCCGCCGGTGGCAATTCCATCAAGGATGCGCTCCACCGTGACATCGTCGTGCGTGACCCCGGCCTCCCGGCAGCGACGGGTTTCTACAATCCCGCCCATGAGAAGGATGCCTGTGGCGTCGGCTTCGTGGCGGATATGAAGAACCGCAAGAGCCATTCCATCGTCACCAAGGGTCTCGATATCCTGCGCAACCTCGTGCATCGCGGCGCGGTCGGTGCCGATCCCAAGGCTGGCGATGGTTGCGGCATGCTGGTGCAGATGCCGCATCGCTTCTTCAGGGAAGAGGCAACCAAGCTCGGCTTTTCACTGCCGGAAGCCGGTCACTATGCCGTCGGCCAGTTTTTCCTGCCGCGCGACCCTGAAGTCGCGCAGATCTGCCGCGACATCATCGAGAAGGCGATTGCCGACGAGGGCTTCCGCCTGCTCGGCTTTCGCGTGCCGCCAACAGACCCATCGGATCTCGGCGTTTCCGTGAAGCCGACGGAGCCGCGCCATCTGCAGGTCTTCGTCGGCCGCGACAGCCAGTCCATGGATGAGGATACGTTCGAGCGTCGCCTGTTCATCCTGCGCAAGGTCATCTCCAACGCAGCCTATGAGCAGAAGGCCCCGCGCGAGATGGGTTTCTATCCCGTGTCGATGTCCTGCCGTACCGTGGTCTATAAGGGCATGCTGCTGGCCGACCAGCTCGGCGGTTACTACCGTGACCTGGAAGATCCGCGCTTCGAGAGTGCCATCGCGCTCGTGCATCAGCGGTTCTCCACCAACACGTTCCCGACCTGGTCGCTGTCGCACCCCTACCGGATGGTGGCGCACAACGGCGAGATCAACACGCTGCGCGGCAACATCAACTGGATGCAGGCGCGCGAAGGCCTGCTCACGTCGAGCGTGTTTGGCGACGATCTTCGAAAGCTCCTGCCGGTGATCCGCCCAGGCGGCAGCGATACGGCGACGTTCGACAACGTGCTCGAGTTCCTGGTGATGTCCGGGCGCTCGCTGCCCCACGCGGTGCTCATGATGATTCCGGAGCCCTGGAGCGGAAACCCGGACATGGATCCGGCCGTGCGGGACTTCTACGAATACCACTCGTCGCTCATGGAGCCATGGGACGGCCCGGCCTCCATTGCGTTCACCGATGGCACGCTCGTCGGCGCCGTGCTCGACCGGAATGGGCTGCGTCCCTCGCGCTACACCGTCACCACCGACGACCTCGTCATCATGGCGTCGGAGGTCGGCGTGCTCGACATCCCGGCGGACCGCGTCGTCAGAAAAGACCGCCTGCGGCCCGGCAAGATGCTGCTCGTCGACACCGCGCAAGGCCGCATCGAGAGCGATGAAGAGCTGAAGCGCGAACTCGCCGCCGCGCAGCCCTACGGCGCGTGGCTGCGTCAGCACCTGGTGGACATCGAACAGCTGCCGGCGGCCCGGGCCGAGCGGCCCGACCACCAG
>JANMFA010000287.1:0-2450 GCA_031377545.1 Hyphomicrobiales bacterium
GGCCGCCAGATAACGTTCCTATATCGAAGGCTTATCGTCCAAGCCTCTGAACTTAAATGCTTCTTCCGTTTCCGCAGGTTACGGCTCATAACCTGAAGGCCGCAGGTTCAAATCCTGCCCCCGCAACCAAAAAATATAGCAAAATATCAAAGGCTTAGGCCGAAGCAGGGCGCCCCACGGGGCGCTTTTTGCGTTGCAACTCAACACAACACATTCCCCAAAGATTCCAAACCCTTACGAACAGCCCCGATTCCTCCGTGCAACACCCATGCGACACGGGAAAAGCCAGATGTTCGCGTGACGTTCCTTCCGTGATCCTGGTTGCCAGCCTGCCATCCGGTCTGCGACAGTGAAGGGGATGTCCCCAAGGTTGTGCCCTTCATGCCGATTTACGAATTTGCGCCGGATCGTATCCAGCCCCTGATCAAGACCATGTTCGGAGCCATGCAGTTGCACGAGCGTCGTGATCTGCAGCGACTGCTGCGCGAGAACATTGCCGTCATCGCGCCCGACACATTGGTGATCGCCGAGGAGTAGGGTGAATGGGACGACTCGCGCCGCCGCATCGATCTTCTCGGGATCGACCGCGATGCAAATCTCGTCGTCATCGAATTGAAGCGCACCGAAGACGGTGGCCACATGGAACTGCAGGCCATTCGCTATGCGGCCATGGTCTCGACGATGACCTTTGACCAGGCTGTGGACGGGTTTGACCGGTACCTGCACCAGATCAATCGTCACGACGCTGATGCCAGGGCCGAGCTTCTGGCCTTTCTTGGGTGGGACGAGCCCGACCATGATCAGTTTGCGCAGGAGGTGAAGATCGTCCTCGCCTCCGCCGAATTCTCACTGGAGTTGACGACCGCCGTCCTTTGGCTGAACCAGCGCGATCTCGACATCCGCTGCGTGCGCCTGCAACCCTACAACCTTTCGGGTCGGGTCCTGGTCGATGTCCAGCAGATCATACCGCCGCCGGAGGCCGCCGAATACCAAGTGCGGGTGCGTGAAAAGGTCCGCAAGGAACGCGAGGCGCGGACGAGTGGTGCCGACTACACCAAGTATGACTTGAGGCTGGGGCAGCAGGACTTCCCGCGCGAGTCCAAGCGATGGGCCATCCTGCGGACGTTCAGATACCTCGTGGAGAGCGGAATCGCGCCTGAAACTGTTTCTTAGCATTGTGGTCCACGCGCCGGCCGGGCGCTTCGATCGGTGGATGGCGACGTCGGGCATGACGAATTCGTTCGTCTGGGTCCCGCGCCGAACTTGGGAAGCGCTTCGATCCGATCAGGTGGTTCTGCGGCGATGATGAACTGCTCCGTGTGGGTGGGCGTACCTATGCCTTCTCCAGCCAATGGGGCGGCACCGACTGGCTGGAAGCCATGACCAATCTGCGCGACGCGTTTCCTGACCGCGGGATCGTCTTCACGCCCGCTGGCTGAACCCGCTGATCTGCCTTGCCTTTTGACTTGGTCATAGCCGTCATGTCCGTGAAACCAACTCGGGGACCGCCATGCCCAAGACCAACGACGCCGCGCTTAACGCCTTCATCGCCGCCAAGACCGAGATCGACGCCATGCTGGCCCGGTTGGCGGCCCACAGCGCCGACCATTTCGAGACCAGCCCCGACGAGATCAACTGGGGCCATGTCGGCACACTGAACCATTTCCGCGCCAAGCTCCGCGAGATTGCCGACATGGCGTTCTGCGAGGGCGAACACGCCGTCTGATCAAAGCCCTTTCGAGGATTGGATACGGACCACGGCGATGCGCGCCGTGGTGCCGGTGATCTGGCGGTTGAGGTCGCCCAGCGCGGCCGCCATTTCCGCATCGGTCGCATAAGTGATCCGCTTGCCGTCGTATTCGACAGTGCGGATGCCCTGATAGCGGGCGGCCATCAGGGCATCGCGCCAGGCGGTGAGTTGGGCGAAGTCGGCCATTACGCGCCTGCGTTCTGGAACCAGCCGCGGTGGTCGATGAAGCCCGCGCCGAAGTCCAGGATCACCCGGATTTCCACGCCATCCACATCCCAACCGGAGCGGCTTTCCACCTGCGGCCCCTCGTTGCCAGAGAGGTAGGCAAACTCGAGGCCGTCGATCTCGCCGGGGTCGGCGGTGACATACCAGCGGGTCGCGCTGGACAGGCGGGGTTCGACAATCAGCGACATCGCACCCGAGAACGGGTTCACATCCGCAGCGGTGGCGGGCGCAATGGTCGCCAGCCACTTCTCTGCCACGGTCTCAAGCGCGGGTGGGACCAGCAGGTTTTTCGGGGTCACGCGGATGATGCGCCCGTCGATCCCCTTCTGGATGCGAAGCGCCAGCCGGGCGGCCGACAGGGTGGCATCGGAAATCACCGCGCCAGCACCGGCCTTGTTGCCGTGATCGACATGGAAAAGCGCCTTGGTGTCCAACAGGGTAGGGCCGTTGCCGCTGTTCGCCTCCAGCAGGGTGA
>JANMFA010000291.1:0-19035 GCA_031377545.1 Hyphomicrobiales bacterium
GACCGGCGGAAGGGCTCGAACACAATCGCTGGATGATGCAGCTGGGCATCTGTGATGCCGAAATCATACTTGCCGTCTGCCATACTGGCGATGACGTCGGATGTCGTTCCGACTTCCAGGAGAACGCGGATTTTCGGCTCCGCCTGCAGAAAGCCAGCAATGATCTCCGGCAGGAAACGATGGGCAATGGTCGGTGGCGCGATGATACGGACGGGGTCAGATGAGCGTTCGTTGCCACCGCGGCCCAGGCCCGCCAGTGTCTCGAAGATCGGCAGGCTCTGCTGATACAGCAAAATCCCGTCTGCCGTTGGCACCAGGCGCCCTCCCTCACGATGAAAGAGCTGCTTGCCAAGCCGCTTTTCAAGATCGTGGATGGCCCGCGATATCGCGGGCTGCGAGACACCGAGTTTGGCAGCAGCCGAGGTGGTCTTGCGCGCCTCGACCAGCGCGTGCAGCGCTTCAAGCTCGCGAAAGCTTGGACGTTTGTCGCGCTCCGCACCACCATTTCGCATATTAGAATGCCGTTTAGTTATATGATTTGACCTTTTAAATGTTATTTCTGCATATATAGGGATGTCAACTGCTGGTTGCTGACCGAAGCGGAGCTGTGAGCGGGGTTCCCGCTTGCATCGGACGTCGGGGAATGCAGACTTGGAACAATCGCGCCGAGCGCTTCGGGATGGAAGCGTGCGCTTGAGGGAGACATGGGATGATCAAGTCCAGATCGATACTGGTGGCAGCAGCCGGAATGTTGCTGGTTCAGGCCGCCCAGCTTGGCAGCGTGCAAGCGCAGGAACTGCGGATTGGCATTTCTGCCGAACCGAGCTCCGCCGATCCGCATTATCACAACCTGACACCCAACAACATGCTGTCCCGCCAGGTCTACGAACCGCTGGTTGGCCAGGACAAGAACCAGGCGCTCGTGCCACTGCTGGCTGAGAGCTGGAAAGCGGTGGACGACACGACCTGGGAGTTCAAGCTCCGCAAGGGCGTGAAATTCCACGATGGGTCGGAGTTCACGGCGGATGATGTGATTGCAACCTTCGAGCGGGCCCCCAATGTGCCCAAGAGCCCGTCATCCTTTGCCGCCTATGTCCGCGGCAAGACACTGGAGAAGGTGGACAGCCACACAATCCGCATCAAGACGCCTGCTCCGGCACCCCTCGTGCCGACGGATCTCTCCACCTTCGGCGTGATCTCCAAGGCCTGCAAGGAAACGACGACCGAGGACTTCAACGCCGGTAAATGCACAGCAGGCGGCACCGGACCATTCAAGTACACCGAATACAAGCCCGGAGACCGTGTGACTCTCTCGCGCTACGATGGTTACTGGGGGCCGAAACCCGTTTGGGAAAAGGCCACGTTCCGCTTCATGACATCGGCACCAACCCGCGTGGCGGCATTGCTGGCAGGTGACGTCGACCTGATTGAGAATGTGCCGACGGCTGATGTCGAGCGCCTCAAGGCCAACCAGAACATGACAGTTGTCAGCACGGCGTCGAACCGCGTCATCTACTTCCACATGGATCACTTCCGCGAGGTCTCGCCCTTCATCAAGGCCAAGGACGGTTCCGAGATCAAGAACCCGCTGCGTGACAAGCGCGTGCGGCAGGCGCTCTCGATGGCGATCAACCGCCCCGCGATTGTTGACCGCATCATGGAGAAGGAGGCCATTCCAGCCGGCCAGCTCCTCCCCGAACAGTTCTTTGGAACCTCGAAGAAACTGAAGCCTCTGGCTTTCAATCTCGATGGTGCGAAGAAGCTGCTGGCCGATGCAGGACTGCCCAACGGGTTCAAGATCAAGCTGCACGGACCCAACGGGCGTTATCTGAACGACACCAAGATCATCGAAGCCGTCGCACAGATGTGGACGCGCCTTGGCCTCGAGGTTGAGGTTGAAACCATGCCGCCCGCCAACTTCTTCTCACGTGCTTCCCAGGGCGCGCCGGGCAATCTGCCTGAGTTTTCCATGATCCTCGTGGGCTGGTCTGCGGGCACGGGCGAAAGCTCGGATTCGCTGAAGGCGCTGCTTGCCACCTTCAATCGTGACAAGGGCATGGGCGCGACCAACCGTGGTCGCTATTCCAACCTGGCCTTCGATGCGAAGCTTGAGGAAGGTTTGCGCACCGTGGACGACAAGAAGCGCGACGCGTTGTTTGGCGAAGCCATGGAAATCGGCATGGAAGATGTTGGCCTGATCCCCTCGCATTATCAGTTGAATACCTGGGCGATGCGCAAGGGCTTCACCTACGAAGCCCGCTCCGATGAGTACACGCTGGCGACCAGCGCTGCGAAGTGAGCGACGTATTGCCCTCTCCTTTGGGAGAGGGCGGCCGACGGAGGCGGTCGGGTGAGGGAGAACCCCTGAGTTCAGGGGTTTATTGTCATCCGTCAGGTTCCGCCTGACCCCTTCTCTGATGGGAGAAGGGGAAATACCCTCTGTCATCTCAACCAGTTTCAGGCCCATGACCGCATTCATCCTCAGAAGACTGGCGCAGTCCGCAGGCGTAATCCTCGCGATGATCGTCATTGTCTTTTTCGGTGTGAACGTCGTGGGAGACCCGACCTACATTCTCGTCTCCCCCGACATGACCCAGGACCAGATCGAGGAAACCCGCCGCGGCCTCGGCCTTGACCGCCCGATTCATGAGCAGTTCTGGATCTTCCTCAAGGGTGCATTGTCGGGTGATCTCGGCCGCTCCTTCGTGCACGGCGAGCCTGCGATCCAGCTTATTCTCTCCCGCATGCCTGCCACGCTGGAGCTGGCGCTGGTGGCGCTTGTGCTCGCGGTGGTCATCGGCATTCCACTCGGACTCTATGCCGGGCTCAAGCCGGAGTCACGGCTCTCTCGCGGCATCATGGCGGTGTCGATTCTTGGCTTCTCGCTGCCGACCTTCTGGGTCGGCCTCATGATGATCCTGCTTTTCGCGGTCGTGCTGGGCTGGCTGCCGGCGACAGGGCGTGGTGAAACGGCGAGCCTTTTTGGTTGGCAGACCTCGCTGCTGACCTTCAACGGCTGGAGCCATATCCTCTTGCCGGCGCTCAATCTGGCACTGCTCAAGATCAGTCTTGTCATTCGCCTCGCCCGTGCCGGAGCACGCGAAGCGGCGCTGATGGACTATGTCAAGTTTGCCCGCGCCAAAGGCCTCTCCCAAAGCCGCATCATCGGCGTTCATATCCTCAAGAACATCCTGATTCCGATTGTGACGGTGCTTGGTCTTGAGTTCGGCTCGCTGGTGGCCTTCTCGGTGGTGACCGAAACGATCTTCGCCTGGCCCGGCATGGGCAAGCTGCTGCTGGAGGCAATCCAGCGCCTCGATCGGCCTGTCATCGTGGCCTACGTCATCGTTGTGGTGGTGCTGTTTGTCACCATCAACCTGCTGGTGGACATCGTCTATTCGCTGCTTGATCCAAGGGTGCGTCTGTCGGAGGCAAAGGCATGAGCGACGCTGTGAAAACCCTCACCGTTGCGCTGCCGACGATCCCGGAAGAAACGCCTTTCCGCCGTTTCGTCTCATTGTTCATGGAAGACCGCGTGGCGGTTTTTGGCCTTGTCCTGCTTGCGATCGTTGTAGGGCTGGCACTGCTCGCACCGTGGATATCGCCGCAAAACCCGTATGACCTTGGCAAGGTCGATCTGATGGATTCGAAGCAGCCGCCGGGCGAGATGGCGGGTGACGGGTTTCGCATGTGGCTGGGCTCAGACGGTGTCGGACGGGATCTGCTGTCGGGCATTCTCTACGGCCTGCGCATCTCGCTCATGGTGGGCGCAATCTCCGGTATCATCGCGGCGACGGTCGGCATGTCTGTTGGTTTGATCGCGGCGTATGCAGGCGGGCGTGTGGAGAGCATCATCATGCGCATCGTCGATCTCCAGCTCTCGTTGCCGACGGTGCTGGTGGCGCTGATCCTTGTGTCCATGCTGGGCAAGGGTGTCGACAAGATCATCTTCGCGCTGGTCATCGTACAATGGGCCTATTACGCGCGGACCGTTCGCGGCTCAGCATTGGTCGAGCGGCGCAAGGAGTATGTCGAGGCGGCCCAATCGCTCGGTCTTTCCAATGCCCGCATCATTTTCCGACATATACTGCCCAATGTCATCGCGCCCGTCATCGTCATCGCCACGGTGCAGACGGCCCATGCCATCGCACTGGAAGCAACGCTGTCGTTCCTGGGCGTTGGCCTGCCGCAGACTGAGCCATCGCTCGGCGTGCTGATCGCCAACGGTTTCGAGTATCTGCTTTCCGGAAAATACTGGATCTCGACATTCCCGGGCGTTGCGCTGCTTGTCACCATTGTCGCGATCAATCTGGTGGGCGACCGCCTGCGGGATGTGCTCAATCCCCGGTTGGAGAAGTAATGACTCCCGTTCTGTCCGTCTCCAACCTGCAGACGCATTTCTTCACCCGAGCCGGGGTGGTCAAATCCGTCGATGGCATCTCGTTCGATGTGAACCGCGGTGAGGTCATGGGACTTGTCGGCGAATCCGGTTCGGGAAAGACCGTGACCGGCTTCTCCATCATGGGCCTGGTCGACGCGCCCGGCCGGATCGTGGCGGGTTCAATCAAGCTGAACGGTCGCGAACTCGTCGGCCTGCCCGAAGACCAGATGCGTACCTTCCGGGGTCGTGAGGTCGCCATGATCTTCCAGGACCCGATGATGACGCTGAACCCGGTCCTGCGCATCGACACGCAGATGATGGAAGCCGTAACGGCCCACAACGCCGTTTCCAAGGAAGAGGCCCGGACACGTGCCCGCGATGCGCTGGGCAAGGTGGGTATCCCTTCGCCGGAAGAGCGCCTCTCGGCCTATCCGCACCAGTTTTCGGGTGGCATGCGGCAGCGTGTCGCCATCGCTGTTGCGCTGTTGAACCGCCCGTCGCTGATCGTTTGCGATGAGCCAACGACGGCGCTTGATGTCACGATCCAGAGCCAGATCCTCGCCGAGATGCAGAAGCTGTGCGCCGAGACAGGCACTGCGCTGATCTGGGTGACGCATGACCTCACCGTGGTGGCGGGGCTCGCGGACCGTCTGGCCGTGATGTACGCTGGCCGCATCGTGGAAAGTGGAAGTGTCGACGATGTGCTCGATCGGCCCATTCATCCCTATACCTTCGGATTGCTTGGCTCCGTGCCTTCCCGCGGAAAACGCGGCGAGCCGCTGGTGCAGATTCCCGGCTCCGCGCCATCCCTCGCCCGCCTGCCCGAGGGCTGCGCCTTTCGCCCCCGATGCTCATTCCAAAGTGACCAATGCCGCGAAACACCCGTCGAGACGGCCTATACTGACAACCGTATGGCGCGCTGCTTCCATCCGCTTCACACGCGCGGAGAAGCCGCATGACCGCCCCCATCCTCACCCTTACCAACATCTCCAAGCGCTTCACCAAACCGCTGGATGCTGCCGCGAAACTGGCCAACATGGTTGGCGCGACCAACCGCGAGATCACGGTGCATGCGGTGGATGGCGTCGATCTCGCCATCACGCGCGGAGAGGTGGTGGGGTTGGTGGGTGAATCGGGGTGCGGCAAGTCCACGCTGGGCCGTGTCGTCGCGGGCATTCATGCGCCGTCTGATGGTACAATCCGCTGGAAGGACAAGGATCTGTCGGGTCTCTCCGCCACCGAGAAAAAAGCCCAGACACTCGCGATCCAGATGATTTTCCAGGACCCGATGTCGTCGCTCAATCCGCGCATGCGCGTGGCCGAGATCGTGGGTGAGGCACCTGTGGTGCATGGCCTCGTGAGCCGTGCCGAAAAGGACGACTATGTCAACGCCATGCTGTCACAGGTCGGCCTCGATCCCACATACAAGCGCCGCTATCCGCACCAGTTCTCCGGTGGGCAACGTGCCCGCATCGGCATCGCCAGAGCGCTGGCCGTGAAGCCCGAGTTTCTGGTGTGCGATGAAAGTGTGGCGGCGCTGGATGTCTCGATTCAGGCGCAGGTGCTGAACCTGTTCATGGAACTGCGCCAGCGTTTGAACCTCACGTACCTCTTCATCAGCCATGACCTTGGTGTCGTGCAGCACATTTCTGATCGCGTTGTCATCATGTATCTGGGACGTGTGGTCGAAACGGCCAAAACCGAGGAACTCTTCGCGCGGCCCAATCACCCCTATACGCAGGCACTGCTGGCCAATGTGCCCACGCTCGAATCCCGCAAGAAAACCTTCGCGTTGATCAAGGGCGAGATTCCGTCACCCATCAATCCGCCCACGGGCTGCCATTTCCATCCGCGTTGCCCGCATGCCATCGAGCGGTGCAAGGCCGAACGCCCAGTTCTGAAAGAAATGGGACCGGGCCATTGGTCCGCGTGCCATCTCAACGGATGAAGGCGCGTCTTGCAGGTTAGTCCCTGCTGGGCCAGTCTGATTGTCCTCAACAACGAAGAATGCAAACCATGTCCGCACAGCTCCCAGCCGTTCTCGCCCAGATCGATAAGCAACTCGACGCCAGCGTCACGCGGCTGTTTGATTTTCTCAAGATCCCGTCGATCTCGACCGATTCCAAATGGAAGGCGGATTGCGCGAAGGCTGCGGACTGGCTGAAGCGGGATCTGGCGTCGCTGGGATTTGAGTCTTCCGTCCGTCCCACGCCGGGTCATCCCGTGGTCATGGGCCATGCGAAGGCGGCCAAGGGCAAACCCCACGTGCTGTTCTACGGCCACTACGATGTGCAACCGGTCGATCCGCTTGACCAATGGGAGACACCACCCTTCGAGCCGCGACTTGTGGAGATTGCCAAGGGCCGGAAGGTCATCGTGGCGCGCGGGGCCTGCGACGACAAGGGACAGGTCATGACCTTTCTCGAAGCTTGCCGCGCCTGGAAGGCCGTGACGGGGTCGCTGCCCATCGGCATCACGGCGATGATCGAAGGCGAGGAAGAGAATGGCTCCGTCAATCTCCCGGCTTTCGTCAAGGCGAATGCCAAGGAGTTGAAGGCCGATCTGGCGCTGGTGTGCGACACCGGCATGTGGGACCGCAAGACACCTGCCATCACCACGTCGCTGCGCGGGTTGCTCTATGAGGAAATCATCATCCGCTGCGCCGACCGCGATCTGCATTCCGGTCTGTTCGGCGGAGCTGCAGCCAACCCGATCCATGTGCTGTCGCGTATCATTGCATCGCTGCACAAACCCAACGGCAAGATCGCTGTTCCCGGGTTCTACGAAGGCGTGAAGAACCTGCCGCCCAAGGTCAAGGCGATGCTGGGCAGCCTGGGCATGACCGAGAAGAACTTCCTTGGCACGGTAGGACTGAAGCACTCCGTCGGCGAAAAGGGCCGGATGATCATCGAGCAGACCTCGACGCGTCCGACATGCGACGTCAACGGCATCTGGAGCGGCTACACCGGTGAGGGTACCAAGACCGTGATCGCGGGTGAGGCGCGCTGCAAGGTGTCGTTCCGTCTGGTGGGCGAGCAGGATCCGGCGGCGATCCAGAAAGCGTTCCGGGCGTATGTGAAGGCACAGGTTCCCAGGGATTGTTCTGTGGATTTCATCGGTTACAAGGGAAGCCGTGCCATCCAGCTGCCCTGGGACAGCCCGGCGCTCAAGGCGGCCGAGGCAGCATTGAAGAAGGAATGGCGGAAGGCACCCGCCATGATCGGCTCGGGCGGCTCCATCCCCATCGTGGGGGACTTCAAGCGGACTCTCGGCATGGATTCGCTGCTCATTGGCTTCGGCCTTGATGACGATCGCGTGCATTCGCCGAACGAGAAGTATGACCTGTCGTCGTTCCACAAGGGCACGCGCAGCTGGGCGCGGATACTTGCGGCGCTGGCGGAGTGATCTGAAAAATCAGAGGATCTCGGCCAGACTCTTCACGTCGTTGTCGGGCTGGGCGTCGAAATACTCGTCCGGCATGCCGGTGCGGTTGACCCAGATCGTCCGCAGGCCAAATGCTGCACCACCCGCGATATCCCAGCGGTTGGACGAAACCAGACAGACCTCTTTCGGCGACATGTCCAGTCGGTCGCAGAGGTTCTGATAGACCGCCGGCGTGGTCTTGAACTGCTTCACCCGGTCAACTGAAACAACCATATCGACAAACGGTAGAACGGCTGACGCATTGGCGGCCGCTTCCGCCATCTCCTGCGTACCATTGGTGAAAATCGCGACCTGATGGCCCATGCGCCGCAGTTTCGCAAGCGCAGGCAACACGTCAGGATAGGCATCGAGACGCCAGTAGGCATCGAGCAGCCTGGGCCGCAGACCTCTGTCGACGGAGGGGAAACGTGCCAGCGCGAAATCCAGGGCTTCCTGCGTGAGTTGCCAGAAGTCCTGGTAGCGACCCATCAGCGTCCGGGTCCAGGAGTACTCAAGCTGCTTGGCGCGCCACAATGCCGAAAGGGCATCCGCATCCTCGCCGACTGCTTGCCGGTGGCGCCCGATGGCGGCATGGACATCAAAGAGTGTTCCGTAGGCGTCAAAAGCATAGGCTCGAATGGGCATGGAGTTTTCCTTCCAGAGTCGACGCTGCCGCACAGTGCGGCGAAGGTCCACCGATCAATCGGCAAAAGTGATGGGCGGGATGAGAAAGCATCATCGCAGGTGGTGTTGACCTTTCTGCGCGCTTCCCTTCGTATCGCAGCACGAAACAACAGGAGGCACTTATGGCCGCATGGTCTGAAACCTGGACCTTCTATGATGGCAAGTGGCTTGAGGGCAATGAGCCCATCATGGGTCCGCGCACCCATGGAGCGTGGCTGGCATCGACCGTTTTTGACGGAGCGCGCATTTTTGAAGGCACGGCACCTGATCTCGACCTCCATTGTGCGCGGGTGAACCGTTCTGCGGCTACACTTGGTCTCAACCCGACCCAGACGCTTGATGCAATTGTTGATCTCGTGATGCAGGGGTGGAAGAAATTCGGGCCGGACAAGGCGCTTTATGTGAAACCGATGTACTGGGGTGAGGGAGAAGGTGGATCGACCATCGTGCCCGATCCTGACGATGTTGGTTTTGCGCTGTGTCTTTTCGAGGCACCGATGTCGGTGCCGGGCGGCTTCACAGTGACTTCCACGAAGTTCCGTCGGCCGACGCTGGAAAGCATGCCGACCGATGCGAAGGCGGGGTGCCTTTACCCCAACAATGCCCGCGTGCTGCGCGATGCCCGCGCCCGCGGTTTCGACAATGCTCTGGTTTGCGATGCGCTGGGTAACGTCGCGGAGACCGCGACGGCCAATATCTTTCTGGCGAAAGATGGCGTGGTGAAAACCCCGTTCCCCAACGGTACATTCCTCAACGGGATCACGCGGCAGCGCGTGATCCAGCTCTTGCGTGATGACGGCGTTGCGGTGGAGGAAACAACGCTGAGCTATACCGACTTTCAGGAGGCCGACGAGATTTTCACGTCAGGCAACTATTCCAAGGTCATGCCTGTGCTGAAGATTGACGAGCGTATGCTCCAGCCCGGACCGATGTCCACCAAGGCGCGCAAGCTTTACTGGGACTATGCCCACGCAACCGGAGTGCTCGGCTGATGTATTCCCGTGCCGAGGCGAAGGAGGATCGGACAGAAGTTCTGCATGACGCGATCCGCACGATCCGGCTTGGAACGCTTGTGGTGAGCGACGACACCGGCGCGCCGCAGGCCGTGCATGTGCCTTTCGTGCTGAAGGCGAAGGACGAGACAATCCTCGAGTGTCACGTGGCCCGCGCCAATCCCATCTGGAAACTGATGGCGCAGGCAAGGCAGGCGCTGGTCATCTTTCAGGGCCCGCAGGCCTATGTCCGGCCCGGCTGGTATCCAGCGAAGAAAGAGCACGGCAAGGTGGTCCCGACCTGGAGCTATGTCTCGGTCCATGCGCGTGGGTCGGCCTCCCACATGGATCTGCCGACTTTGCTGCGCCATATCCGTGAGCTTTCTGACGAGCAGGAGAGCGGCCAGCCCATGCCGTGGTCGGTCGATGATGCCCCGCCTGGTTTCATCGAGGCTCTGGCGCGCGGCATCGTTGGCCTGCGCATTCCCGTCGCATCGCTCGATGGCGTCTGGAAGCTGAACCAGCATCGCAGCGAAGCGGACAGGCTTGGAATGATCGATGGACTGGATGAACAATCCGACAGTGATCCGCGCCAGCTTGCCGCCATCATGCGTCAGATCGAGGCGGCGAAAGCGGCTTCCCGGTCAGACAGCTGATAAACCCATCGATTTCATCCATCCGAGCCCATCCACGGTTTTGCCGCGCGGCTTGTACTCGCAGCCCAGATATCCCTTGTAGCCCAGCCGCCTGAGTGTGGCACAGATGTGCGCATAGTCGATTTCGCCTTCGTCCGGCTCGTTCCGCGAGGGGACGGCGGCGATCTGCACATGGCCGATGATGTCGAAATGCCGCTCGAGCCGCTTCGTTACGTCGCCTTCCATGATCTGCACATGATAGACATCGAACATCAGCTTGAGGCTGGGGTGTCCGATCTCGCGGATCATGCTGGCAACATCATCCGACCGGGTGATGAAATATCCGGGTTTGTCGCGCGTGTTCAGCGGTTCGGTCACGATGACTTTCCCGGCGGCCGCTGCGGCATCCGCCGCCCATGCCATGTTTGCCATATAGACCCGCCGGGCCTTTTTGCGGTCCGCTTCCACCACCATCCCAGCCATCACATGGATTGTCGGAACATCCAGTGCCTTGGCGTAGCGCAGGGCCTGCTTCACGCCGGCGCGAAACGCCGTCCGTCGACTGCGGTCGCAGGCCAGCCCCCAATCACCCGCCGCGAGATCGCCCGGAGCGGTGTTGATGCCTGTCAGGCGGATACCCGCCTTCTTGAGGGCGCTCCTCAGCACGGGAATCGGGTGCTCATAGGGGAAATGGCATTCGACCGCCGGAAAGCCGGTTTTTGCAGCCGCAGCGATCCGCTCGAGGAAGGGAACTTCCATGAACATGAAAGATATATTAGCCGACATATTAAACATCATCGATTCCCTCAGAATGAGAGTGAAACAGCTTTGCCAGTCTTGGCCGATTGTTCTGCTGCAAGCCCGATCCTGACCGCTTTCAGGCCATCCTCCAGGGTCACCTCGACCGGTGTCCCCTTCAGGATGGAGCGGTTGAAGCCAACATGCTGATAGTAGGTCGATCCGTGGTGATCACCTGCCTTCAGGATGGTCTCGTCGACAGGTACGGGGCGGCGCTTTGGTCCCTTTGGCTTGCGCGGGCTAATCTCGATCTCCGAATGCCGCTCGGCACCGCCGGGCCAGAAACGCGCGGGACCCGGAATGAAGACCTCGGCACGACCGCGATCACCTGTCGCCGTAATAGTTTCCTGCCAGTATGAACCTTCCGCAAACATGCACAGATCAAGCATGGCCCGCTTGCCGCTGCGAAAGTCGACAATCACATAGGCATTGTCGAGGATATCCGGCTTCTGTCCATCATAGCGTTCATCGCGGTGATTGACATCCATGGCACCCGAGGCAAAGACGCGGATTGGTTCATCCTGCATGAGCAGCCGCATCAGATCAAAAAAATGGCAGCACTTTTCGACCAGCGTGCCGCCTGTGCGTGACGAAAAGCGATTCCAGTCACCGACCTTGGCAAGAAATGGAAACCGATGCTCGCGGATCGCCAGCATCTGCAAGGCTCCGATCTTGCCCTTTCGGAGCGCGCCGAGCAGTTCCTGCACCGGTGGCATGTAGCGATACTCCATCGCGACCCAGATCGGTGCCGCATGTGAGGCACCGGCCTTGCTTAGCCAAGCGCAATCATTAGCCGACGTACAAATTGGCTTTTCAACAAGAATGGGCAACGCACGTTTCGCTGAGAAAATGTCCTTCAGGACCTCTTTGTGCGTGTCGTTGGGGCTGGCAATCACCAGCGCATCAATCTCGCCCTTGTCCAGCAGGTCCCTGTGCGACTTGAAGATTGCAGGCGGCTTGCCCATCAATCCCTGGACGGCTTTGGCGCTTTCGTTGCGCGAGCCGACATCGGGATCTGAGATGGCAGTGATGACAGCGCCTTTGACGAGCGCCAGATTGCGCACGTGCTCGCGGCCCATCATTCCGGCCCCGATCAGGCCATAGCGAAGTCTTGTCATTCTTGCCTCTTAACCCAGTGTTCGCACCGGCAGTCCAAGCGACCTGCCCAATGCTGCCATTGCTCCTATGTGGTCTCCATAGACTATGGCGACATGGTGCTCATAGGCACCACCGATGAGTCCGGCGAGGGCCCTATCGGCACCGACATCCAGCTTCACGACGCCGCTGGTGCCGGTGAAGCTGATCGCCCTGCGCACAACCTCACCGCCCGCGATCATGAGATGTGGCTCATTGTTCGCCTGGCTCAGCCGGGCGATGGTAATGCGTCCCGGTTTGAGCGGGAACTGATAGAGCAACGGCATTTTGCGGTTGGAATGGATCTGCGCTTCGGTCTCATAGGCTGGATCCCGCATGGCCAGGGGGGCGGAGCCGCAGTGCCAGAAGACGCTGGTGTTGTCGTTGGCATTGATATCAACGATATCCACCAACCATGATGGCGCGCCTGCGATTTCCTGCATCATGAGTGCCGTTACAGCGCCATAGACATCGGCTTCGCACGCTGCAGGGACGCCTGCTCCGTTCATCATGCCCATCGGGCCGCAAATGGCGCAGCCATATTCGGTGAACATCTCGGGCCAGCATCGCACTGCAAAGGCTGAGAGGCCTTTGTCATTCTTCAGTGACGACAGTCCTTCAAACAGCGAAAGCGACTTAGCGAGTCGCCCTTGATCGAGAGCATCAATCCCTTTGAGCCCTGCGACATCCTTGCGGAGAGCAGCGCTGGTTTCCGGCGAAGTTTGTGCGGCCCTGCTGAACAGGTCGCCGAGCGCGATCCGGTCTATGCTGATCCCTGTCAGCGCACCCAGATCCGCATCATCGAAACGGCATGTATCAAATCCGGCGGGATGTTCACCGATCAGGCCGATCCTGCGGCCCTTGAGGTCTGCGATAGCCTGATGCGCTTTGGCCACGTCGTCTTCTGTCGAAAAAACAACATTGCCAGCTAATGAATCGGCAGGATTGCTTTTGGCTTTGAGGCTTCCCTTTGGCCAAGAGATGTCAGGGGACTGAAAGAGATAGGTGTAATCGCGCCCGGCGCGGCCGAGCGCATGCCCTGCCAGATTGAGACCGCAAAACGAATTCAGGCGCAGGCGACCGCCGCTGCGCGGTTCGGGAAATGCCCAGATGGCCAATGGCGCATCAATCGCTTCCGCAAGCTCCAGCGTCATCGAAGCGTCGGTGAATGTCACCTGCAGCAGCAACAAAGCATCAAGCTTCTCGGTTGCCAGCTTCGCCGCCGCAGCGCGCGCCGCATCCGCATCAAACAGCAAGTTCCTCGGGCCGACAACGGTGATGCCCGCCTCGTCCAAGCGAGCGAATGCCTTTGCCGCCATTTCCTCGGCATAGGGCACGTCAAATGTCGGACGGGCCAGCGCCAGAACGCCATATCGCATCACGGCCATAGTCAAAAGCCCTTGTAATGATTGCGGAATGTCGCATCCTCATGGGCAACCGCAACATGCCCACCAAACAACGGATGCTTGTGCCAGGGTGTTGCCTTGGCATCGGTCAGCGCATTCAAATCCCGCATGTAGGGGATGCTCTCGTTGCGCAATCCCTTGCGGATAGCATCCCAGTCGGGGAAATGCTGGAAGGGTTTCAGCCAGATAGCGCGCCCCGCAAGGTAGCCGCTGGCACCAGCGGCATAGGCATGCTCCATCACATTGCGGAATTCCGCCATACCGGCTCCGGCAGACAGCATCACCCACGGACGGCCCGCAAGTTTGCCCATTTCAACGAACAGTTTCTGCACCTTTGCGGCCCCGTCACCCGTGAGCCCCGGCACATCCTTTGCAGGCAAAGGGCTTTCCAGTTTGAAAACATCGATACCAAAATTAGCCGGCGAAAAAGCACGAACGCTCTCCAGGACATGATCCGAGTGCTTGGCGCTCATCTCGATGTAGTCCTTTGTCTGGTTGGCCTCACCCTGAAGGGGATAGACCAGCAGCTCGAAAAGATAGGGTATGTCGTATTTGGAACAGGCAGCACCAATGCGCTCGGCAAAATCCTTCTGCTTCATGCGGATCGATGGACTGGCATCCGGGCGATACCAGGCAAGCACCTTGACGGCATCGCCACCCACCCTTTTGATCTTTTCCACGGACCAGTGATCGATCTCGGATGAAAGGCGGCCGCCTTTGGTTTCCGCAAAGATGGAATCTTCCAAAGTCACGATCAGCCCCTTGGTGGGCGAAAGGACGCTCAGACCCTTCGGAAGCGCAAAATGCGGATCCAGCAGCATAGCCGAGCTTTCCTTCTGCAATTCCTTCACCAGCATCAGCTTGAAGCCTGCAACATCCTCGTAAGGCGCTTCGGATGTGCCGCGCTTCTCCTTGATCGGGTTTTTGATAGGCGGGCGCTGGTCAACAGCCGTCATCTTGAACAGACCGTTTTCATCCGCCATGCGGCGCATACCCCAGAGCTTCCCCGGTGACAGGCCAGTTGAAGGCGGTACTGCGGATTTCGCTTGCGCAGCCTTGGCAGGCTTGGTGGTGGACATTTTGGCCATCAGCTGTTTTCCTCAAGAAAGTGTTCGACTTCATTGCGGTCCGGAATGCCGGATCGTCCGCCGAAGCGGGTGCATTTCAGTGCAGCGACTGCGCAAGCATAGCGGACCGCTGCTGACTCGCCCATGCCTTCCGCAAGGCCCAGCGCGAAAGCACCGTGCCATGTGTCTCCGGCGGCCAGCGTATCCACGACATTCACCTTGAACGCCGGTGTATGGCGGATCGTTTCACCCTCGGTCCAGAACACCCCGTTCTCCCCGTCGGTCACCGCCAACCAATTGCCGAATCGCTGACGCAGCGCGGCCAAGCCTCCGGCTGGATCCTTCTCGCCCGTGATTTCCAGGCAGGCCTGTGCCGAAAGCGCTGCATGGGTGCAGGCACCAATGATGGTGGCATCCTCGGGCTTGCGATCCGCATCGAGGACTGCGATGGCCCCAGCCTTGCGGGCGATGTCGAACATTTGGCGCGAGCCTGCCTCCCAGCGGGTATCGCCGAGCACAGCCTGCACGCCGGCTGGCAGCATTTGAGGCAACCACTCCGTTGTGTCAGGAATGCCGCTATCACTGTAGCTGACGATCATGCGCTCGCCGTGCTTGTCCACCAGAATGCAGGACAGGGGTGACTTCTTGCCCTCGAAGCGGCGCGAAAGGCTGACATCCACGCCTTCCGCCGCAATCTCGTCCAGAATACTCCTTGCAAGCGCATCATCGCCGAGACGTGTTATGAGGGCGCTTTTCCCGCCCTGGCGCGCCACTGCGACAGAGGCATTGGCCGCGATGCCCCCGCCCACGGTCGCCATGCGCTGTGAGCGGTATTTTTCAGGGCGCAATGGCATGGTCTCGATCTGAAACACATAATCAAGAACCGCGATGCCGATGGAAAGAACGAATGCCATGAAAACAGGATCGGTCCGCAGATGGACCGCCGAAGAGTTAGGGTAGAGCCTCTTAACTCAAGTCTTATGTCTTATACAAGACTTGATTGCGCAGTGACCGGGTAGCCTGACGCAGGCGCGGGTTGTCAAAGCGGGGCGATGACGTTCAATCTTTCCTCTGGATCGGATGTTCCGGCTCATCCATCATCAGCCTTGCGGCTCAAGCGGGTTTCCACCCCTGTATCCCTTGCCCGCGATCTGCCGCGCTGGAATCCTCATGAGCCCTGTTCTGGTCCTTGCTGCTCTTCTGATTGTCATCACGGCTACCGGCGTGCTGACCGGACTGGCAGCAGCGGCGGACAAGAACATTCTTTTTGCGCGCACCTTTGCGAGGGCCAGTGACTGGTCGAAGAACAATCCCGGTCGCCGCAGCGCAATGCTGAATTCGCGGTTCGGAAGCTATCTCATGGAATTCCCGGCAGTTATCCTGTTCGGCATGCTGCTGATTGTGGCACTTTGGGCGCTTTTCGGCCTGCTCGAGGATGTCGTGATGGGAGACGGCATCGTTGGGCTCGACCGGCTAGTTTACCAGGGCCTTCAGAGCTTGCGCCATCCGGTTTTTGACAGGCTTCTCGTGGGCATCACCCAGCTTGGGGATGCCCGGACGGCAATGCCGGTCACGGCGATGGCGTTGTTTCTGTTTCTGATTTTGAGACGCTGGCGCGAGGCACTGGTTTTCACCCTTGCCATGATCGGCGCGGCAGCCTTTGTCAGCGGCCTCAAGCGGGTCATCCAGCGGGCGCGCCCCATGGATATCTACGACGGTGTCGCGGAATATTCCTTTCCAAGCGGGCATGCCGGGATGGGCATCGTGCTCTTCGGGATGCTGGCATTTCTTCTGGCCGCCCGCGCCGCTCCGGCGTGGCGGCGTGCGATCTACGGCATCAGTATCCCCTTTGTCCTGCTGATCTGCTTCTCCCGGCTTTATCTTGGCGCGCACTGGCTTTCGGATGTGCTGGCAGGCGTGGCGTTCGGGCTGGCCTGGAACTCGGCGCTGGCCATGGTCTATCTCCGGCAGGTGCCACTGGAGATGCCGACACGGATGATGATCCTTGTCCTGGTGGCCACTTTCATTCTTGCTGGCAGCCTTCACATGGCAAGAGACTATCAGCGCGAATTGCAACGCTATTCTGGTGCACCGTTTCTGAACCAAAGGGCATCGCCATGAAGAACCTTGCCTTCATTGATCGCCTCGGATTCGCAGTCGCGGGCATTCGCGCGGTGTGGCTGAGCGAGCGCAGCTTTCGAACGCAGGGCTATATCGCTGCTGCAGCCATCGCTGTTACGGTCGTCCTTCGCCCGGGCTGGGGCTGGTGCGCGGCAGTCGCGTTATCCATCGCCCTTGTGCTGGCACTGGAGTTGATGAATTCCGCGCTGGAGTATCTGGCGGACCATCTCCATCCCGATATCGCGCCAGAGATCAAGACGATCAAGGATGCAGCGGCGGGGGCGGTGCTTGTCGCCAGCATGGGTGCAGCAGTCGTGGGGGTCTGCATGCTTCTGTCTGTCGTGCTGGCCTGACTGCCGTGGTGGTCAGGGCAAGTGTTTCCAGTCCCGCAGATCAGCCACTGCCTCTTCCACCGTGGTGCGGATATCCCGATACTTAAGGCCGAGACCCTTCTGAATCTTGGCTGTGTCAAACTGCACGGATCGGCCCAGATGTGTCTTCATGTAGCTTGCCGCTCCGGCAGGCTGGGTGAAGGCAAAAAAGCGCCCGATAAACGAGCCGAGCCAGAAATCGATGGCGCGGGTCGGCAATGTGTCGCCGGGTTTGGCGAGAGGCTTTAGTATCTCGACGAGTTGGCGCATCGTGATGTTCTCGGCCGCGCACAGATAGCGTCCTTCCGCGGCCGGAGCCTCTGCTGCGAGTATATGCGCTAGCGCCACGTCGCGGACATCCACCATGCCCCAGTTCAACTGCATGATCGCAGGAAAGACGCCGGTCAGCGCTTCGACGATGATCTGGTTCGACGTGTTGAGCCCAGGCGTGAGGCTGGGGCCGATGACGAGGAACGGATTGATCACCACAAGATCGAATGCCGGCTTCTCGCGCTCCATGAAAGCCCAGGCTGCACGCTCGCCCTCGCTCTTCGAAAAGTAGTAGGGGTTTCGCGTCAGCGAACTTTTCGTGTTCCAGTCCGCTTCCGTCAGCACGCGGCCATCGGGCTCGTCCGTCACCGCAGCCATGGATGACGTCAGCACGACGCGTCTGACCGTCGAGGATTTTGCACATGCCCTCAGAACGTTCAGGGTTCCCTTGACGGCGGGATCAACAAGATCCTTCTGCGCGTTGCGGAACTCGAGGCTATACGGGCTTGCCATGTGAAAGACGGTCTCTGCATCCATGACAGCAGCATCATAGGCCCCGTCAGTCAGAAGGTCCGCTTCCACAATCTCAAGCCGTTCGGTTGCACCGGGCAGCGCCATGATCTTGGCATTGCCCGTCGCTTTCCCAGCAGAGCGAACGGTGCCTCTCACCTTGTATCCCCGCGACAGCAGCTGCGCGGCGGTATGCGCGGCGATAAAGCCGGTCAGCCCGGTGATTGTGACAAGGCGGTTGGCCATGGCGATGTCCCTTTCAAGCCGCGAGATCGGCGACAATGGAATCGAGCACGGGGAACCCAGCGGAAGTCACGCGCAGCTTGCCATCGGACAGGGCCTCGACAAAACCGTCTTCCACGAGAAATGCGACCTGTTTGGGGTTGATCGATCGACCCGACAAGGCCTGATAGCGCACCGTGTCGATACCTTCGCGCAGACGCAAGCCCATGACCAGCATCTCATCACCCTGTTCTTCGGCGTTGAGGGCATCATCGTGTGTAAGGCCATGTCCGCAAGCTTCCACCGCCTTCAGCCACGCCTCGGGCGACTTTTCTGTCGCCTGCGCGCGGCGCTCGCCGTCCACGAGCAGCCGTCCGTGCGCCCCTGGGCCGACACCGGCATATTCCTGGTAGCGCCAGTAAACGAGGTTGTGGCGGCTTTCCGCGCCCGCCCTGGCGTGGTTGGAAATCTCATAGGCCGGCATGCCGTGCTTTTCCGTAACTTCCTGCGTGACATCCCACAAAGCTCGGCCCAGCGCCTCATCCGGAATGGGCAGTTTTCCGGCGCGATGGAGAGCGGCGAAGGCCGTGTCGGGCTCTATCGTGAGCTGATACAGTGACAGGTGCTCCGCCGCGTGTGAAATGGCGGTTTCAAGCTCGGCCCGCCACAGTTCGGGCGTTTGCAGCGGGCTGCGGGCATAGATCAGATCGAATGAGTATCGCTCGAAGATGCTGGCTGCGGTTTTCACAGCCTTCAGCGCCTCGTCGACGCTGTGCATGCGGCCGAGCGCTTTCAAATCGCCGTCATGCAGCGCCTGCACACCGATAGAGAGCCGGTTGACCCCTGCCGCGCGATAGCCGCGAAAGCGCTCCGCTTCGACACTTGTCGGGTTGGCCTCCAGCGTAATCTCGGCATCGGGTGCTACCGTCCACACGCTGGCGATGGCATCAAGGATGCCCGCCACCGTTCGCGGCTGCATGAGGGATGGCGTCCCCCCGCCGAAGAAAATGCTCGTGACGTG
>JANMFA010000308.1:0-1812 GCA_031377545.1 Hyphomicrobiales bacterium
GGCAATTGAAATATTCATGTGACTCTGCTCCGCATAAGCCAACTTCGACACGTCCTGATTCTCGGCTTCACGAGAACACCATCGTTTCCAGAGCCAGTAGCGCCAACGTGAGCCCCCCCCCCCAGTGCCCAGACGCCCCCCCGGTGTACCCCTCCGGTCAACACTCATCACCCCTCACCGGACCTACATCACATGGGCTTCAAATGCGGTATCGTCGGCCTGCCGAACGTCGGCAAATCGACCCTCTTTAACGCGCTGACGCAAACGCAGCAGGCGGAAGCGGCCAACTATCCATTCTGCACCATCGAACCGAATGTCGGTGAGGTTGGCGTTCCCGACCCGCGCCTCGACAAGCTGGCCGCCATCGCCAAAAGCTTGCAGATCCTGCCGACGCGGCTAACATTCGTCGATATCGCAGGCCTCGTTCGCGGCGCTTCGACCGGCGAAGGCCTCGGCAACAAGTTCCTCGCCCACATCCGCGAGTGCGATGCCATCGCCTACGTGCTGCGCTGCTTCATCGACGATGACGTCACCCACGTCGAAGGCAAGATCGACCCGTTGGCCGACGCCGAAGTGGTCGAGACCGAACTGATGCTGGCCGATCTCGAAAGCTGCGAGAAGCGCCGGACGGTGGCTGAGAAAAAAGCCAAGGGCGGCGATAAGGAATCGATCGCCTTGATGAAGCTTTTCGACAAGGCACTCGAACTGCTGCGCGAGGGCAAACCGGCGCGTATGGCCAAACTCACGGCCGACGAAGCGCCAGCCTACCAGGCCCTGCAATTGCTCACCTCCAAGCCCGTGCTCTACGTCTGCAACGTCGATGAAGGGTCTGCTGCCACCGGCAACAAGTTCTCGCAGATGGTCGAAGAAGCCGCCAAAAAAGAAGGGGCTGGCGTCGTCGTCATTTCAGCGAAGATCGAAGCCGAGTTCGCCGGCCTCTCGCTCGACGAGCGCGCTGAGTTCCTGAAAGACTTGGGGTTGGAAGAAGCCGGCCTTAACAAGTTGATCCGTGAAGGCTATTCGCTGCTGGGCTTGCTCACCTACTTCACGGTCGGGCCGAAGGAAGCGCGCGCCTGGACAATTACGGCTGGCACCAAGGGACCGAAGGCTGCCGGCGTTATTCACACCGACTTCGAAAAAGGCTTCATCCGCGCCGAGACCATCGCCTACGACGACTACATTGCCTTCAACGGCGAGAACGGATGCAAGGACGCTGGCAAAATGCGCCTCGAAGGCAAGGAATACGTCGTCAAGGATGGCGACGTGATGCACTTCCGGTTTGCCAATTGAACCGACACACGGGCGTGCTCTATCGTGCCGTCCGTGCTAGTCCTATTGTGTGTGATGGGTTGGCACCTGCCACCCCTCTCGCTGCCGACTAAAACAACTCAGGAGCCTTCACCATGGCCGACAAATCCTCATTCACTGCTGATGAATGGAACACGCTGCTTGGTGCGCCGATGCTCGCTGGCATGGCGGTTACATTAGCTGAGCCAAACGGCCTGTGGGGTATGCTGAAGGAAAGCATGGCGGGGGCACGCTCGCTGATCGAAGCGAAAAGTGACGCAAGCGCCAGCCCGCTGATCAAGGCCATCGTCGCCGATATGGAAACGTCGGAGGGGCGTGGGCACGCGAAGGACGCCTTTAAAGCGCAGTTGTCGGGGAAGTCGGCACCAGAAATGAAGCAGCAGGTGATGGCAGCGTTGACCAACATCGGCGCGTTGCTCGATGCGAAGGCGCCCGCCGATGCGGTTGGCTTCAAGACCTGGCTGAAGCATACCGCCGAGCGAGTGGCCGAGGCCTCGACCGAGG
>JANMFA010000323.1:0-9249 GCA_031377545.1 Hyphomicrobiales bacterium
AGCGTGACGGCGAGCGAGCGGCCGATCGCGCCCATGCCGATGATGCCGAGTGATTTCATCGCATACCTCCCGCGGCCCCGGCTGGCGGTCCGCCGAAGGCTTGCGCGAACGGGCCGATGGCGACCATGTCGACTTCCAGTAGCTGCGGACCTGGCGTTGCAATCGCGCGATCAAGCGCCGCCGCGAAATCCTCGACGCGCGACACGCGCATGTGGGCTAAATCGATCGACGCCGCGAACGTCTTGAAATCCGGCCCTTTCGGTTTCGAGTAATGCCGGCGTGCGCCGTACTGCGCGTCCTGGATGTTCTGGATCACACCGTAAGCCCGGTCGTTCATCAGGATGAAGACAACCGGGGCCTTTTCCTCCACCGCGCTTGCGAACTCTCCAAGCGACAACATTGAGCCGCCGTCACCCAGCAGCG
This sequence comes from Hyphomicrobiales bacterium, assembly GCA_031377545.1. Lineage (GTDB taxonomy): Bacteria > Pseudomonadota > Alphaproteobacteria > Rhizobiales > Beijerinckiaceae > JADCCX01. Next base: position 424 of record JANMFA010000323.1, read on the forward strand.
CCACAGTTCTCGCCTCGCCCGCAAGCGAAGCTCCAATGGCCATCGGGATGCCCTGCCCGATGCCGCCGCCGAGCGAATGTACGCCAAGATGCGGTGCGGCAAATTGAACATAACGGTTGCCGAAGGTGCTGTTGGCGATGGTCACGTCGCGGATCCATGGGTGGCGTCCGGCCGGCACACGTGCCAGCAGCGCATCGGCGATCACCTGATAGGGGCCGAGCGTCTGGCGCAATGCGCCTTCGCTCTGCGCCCGCGCCACCGCGATGTCGTAGCCGAGCTGCGGATCGGGTTTCCAGTCCGCAGGCAACTGGTCGGCAACGGCGGACAATGTGACCGAAGCATCACCATGGATGAACAGATGCGCGGGATAGTTGCGGCTGCCCTGTGAGGCATCCGTATCAATCTGCACCAGCGGCTGGGGCAGGGGCATATTGTTGTTGCGCGTCTCATTGCCGCGAAGGCGCGAGCCAGCAACGATCATCAAGTCCGAGGCGGCATAGATGCGCGAAGCCTCGGGCGTCATGTTGAACGCGCCAAGGCTGGCGGGATGCGCCTCTGACACCACGGCGCGCCCATTGGTCGAGGTCACGATGCCGATACCGCGTGCGGCCAATTGTGTCGCACCTTCCGATGCACTGCGCGCGCCGCCACCGAGCCAGAGCATCGGCCGTCGCGACTTGACGATAGCCTCCACCAGCCAGTCGAGATGGGCGGGATCAGGCTGCAGCTTCGGGATGAAGGGCGGCTTGAAAGAGGAAGGAACCCCGCACGGCTCGCGCTGCACATCCACCGGAATCTCCAGCGCAACGGGGCCGCACGATGCCGTCATGGCTGAGCGGATCGCGGCCTTCAATGTGCCCGCCGCAGTCCTGCCGTCCCACATGCGGAAATAGGCTTTCGAAATCGCCTTCAGCATGTCGGGCTGGCGCGGCACGTCGTGGATTGCTGCCTTGTCCCGGTCTGCGAAGGCGCGGTCAACCGTGGAGGTGATATGGAGGATGGGCGTGCAGGCTGAAAGCGCCTCGACGGAAGCACCTGCCGCATTGCCCGCCGCGATGCCGGTGCTGGTGACCACCACACCGAGGTGACGCGACACGCGCGCATAGGCATCGGCCATGTTGAACGCGCCCGCTTCGCCGCGTGCGGGGACGAAGCGGATCTTGCCCTGCCTCGCCACGGCGTCCAGGATCGGCATGTTGTGGATTGATATGACACCGAACATGACCCTGACGCCCATGCCGGCGAGTCCTGCCGCGATCATGTCCGCCACAGTCGTCGTTCCGGTTTCTCCGTAGGCCTGCATCATTTTGGTCCTTACAAAAACCGAGAAACACCACCGGACACCTCCAGGCTGGCACCCGTGATGTAGCCGGCAGCTGGAGAGCCGAGATAGAGGATGGCGCTTGCGGCTTCATCCGGCTTGCCCAGCCTTCCGAGAGGAATGCCTTTGGTCTTGGCCAGCACTGCAAACCAGGCGTCACGGTCCACGGTTTTGTCAGGTCGCGCCTCGAAGCGGCGCTGCCACTGGCCACTTTCGACAAGGCCGAGCAGGATGGTGTTGACCCTGATTTCCGGGGCCAGTTCCCCGGCCAGCGATTTTGACAGGTTCTGCACGCCTGCCCGCGCTGCGGATGTCGCGACCATATGGAGCTCTGGTTGCAGCGAAAGCAGCGAGTTCACGATAACGATTGCAGGCGCGGTGCTGATCCGCAGCAGCGGAAGAAAAGCCCTGAGCGGAGAGATCTGGCTGAAGAACTTGAGCTCCAGCTCCTCGCGCCATGCCTCGTCGGTTGTATCTGCAAAGGTGGAGACGCGGCCTTGGCCCGCATTGTTGACGAGCAGATCCAGTATCCCGCCAGACCATTGCGCCACGGCATTCCTGAACCGCTCTACTGACGGCTTGTCCAGCACATCGCAAGGCATGGCGAACAGGCGTTCGCCCGCATCAAGCGTCGCTACTGCCGCCGTCAGCCGCCCAGCGTCACGCCCGCAGATCGCCACGCGCGCCCCTTCGGCCAGCAGCAGCCGCGCAGTCTCCAGACCGATCCCCGATGTGCCGCCGGTGACGACCGCGACCTTGTCCTTGAGTCCGATATCCATGGCTCAGGCCGCGGATGGGATTGAAGGTGGAAATCCGGGATCCGGCCTGCCCTGCATGACGGCGCGCATGGCGGGCGTAGGTGGTCCTGCCGTCATCCATTGGTCCATGGCCGAAGGATCATCGCGCGACCAGACCTTGGCTTGGTGGGTGGCTTCGTCGATCTGCTGCACTTCAGAAGTAAATTCGATGACGAAGCCCTGGGGTGAGACGAAATAGGCGAACGGGTTGTTGCCGGGCCCATGCCGCCCCGGCCCCCAGGCTGGTGATTGGCCCTTGACCCGCATGCGGCCGATGCCGCGCATGTAACTGTCGATTGACGGCATCTCGAATGCCACGTGGTTGACGCTGGCGTAGGGGCTGCGGTTGAGCGCGATGGCGTGATGGTCGGTGTTGCAGCGCAGGAATACCATCTGGTTGGCCGAATAATCACTGGTGCGGAAGGCGAGGTTATCAACATAGAACGCCTGCAGGCTTTCCATGTCCGGTGTGTTGAGTACGACATGCGAGGCCTTGCGCGGCTGCGCGGTCACGTCGGCGCTGTCGGCATTGGGCTGCGCGCCAGCGATCAGGCGTATGCGGCGGTTGTCTGGATCACGGATCATGAAGCCAATGCCGCCGCCGGGAGTGTTCAGCTTGCCGACGGTTTCCACGATGGGAACGCCATTTGCCTTGAGCTTGATATGAAGCGCTTCCAGCCGCGCGATGCTGCTCATGCCAAAGGTGATGAAGTCGATTCCGAATGTGGGATCCTCGCGCAGACCGTAGATGAAGGGCTCCGGTCCCGTACCGCGAAAATAGATGATGCCATCCTGCTCCGCCGCGACGGAAAGGCCCCAGTTCTCAATGTAGAAAGACTTGGTGGGAGCCACGCCGGGTGCCCGCATCACGATGCCCTTGAGCCAGTCCGCGCCAAGTGTCGCCGCATCAATCGGGGCAGCTAGATCAATCGCTATCATTGCATCCTCCGTGGATCGAGAGCAGACCCGCGCTTGGTGTAGCCGAGGCGGCTGGAGATTGTGGTTGCTGCCGTGCGCACTGCGTCTTCTATCTCAGCCCGGCGGTCGGCATGGGTCGCGAATCCGGCCGTCGGCCCGGTGACATTGAGTGCGCCTATAACACTGCCAAGCCGGTCAAAGATGACGGCAGCGGCAGAGGCGATACCCGCCTCGTAATGGGAATCACTCCAGGCCAGTCCCGCTGTCCTGTCCGTGACGCACTGGTTGAGCAACGCCTGAAGCGTGACAGGTGTTTTCTCGGTGACACGCTTGAGGGGGGTATGACGGTAACGCACTTCGATCTCGCTGGCAGGCAGATGCGCCAGCATGATGCGCCCCATTGTCGTGGCGTGCGCTGGAAGGCGGCTGCCGATACCAACATTGCTGACGAGGTGTGCATTGGGCGTCCGGCGTGCAACATAAAGAACGTCGGTGCCATCGAGCAATCCGATATGGGTGGAGAGTCCGAGTTGCTGCGCCATGCCTGCAATAACCGGATCGCCGACCTGCACGAGATCGCTGGCATAGAGCGCCTGTCCAGCGAGACCGACGAGGCCGAGGCCGAGGCTGTAGCCGGACCCATCGGCCTTGCGCTCGATGATCTGCTCTGCCTCCAGCGTCGCGACGAGACGCATGAGGGTGGTGCGGCTAATGCCGAGCGCGCGGGCGGAAACACTCATGTTCGCGACGCTGTCGCCCGCCGCGATATGGCGCAGGAGTTTGAAGGCGCGCTCTACAGGCGGTACGCCATAGGATGCGGATCCACGATGCGGAATGCTGTCATGGGAGGCTTTCGCGAGGCTCATGCCATGCCTCCCATGAAAGCGCTGGCGCTGGCTGCGACTTCGGCCGGATGTTCGAGAAACACAGCATGGCCGGCGTCGCTGATGACATGCAATTGCTCGCGGATGCCCCACACTCGTGGACGTGCCCGGAGCGTGGTGAACAGGTGATCGGTTCCGGCCAGTGGCGTGATCACGTCGTCGGCTCCCGCCAGGAGAAGCACCTTGTGTGGCCATGATGTGGCGACTTTGATCAGATCTCCCTGCGCAAGTGCGTGGACGGCCTGCGCATGGCCTGAACTGCTGATAGCAGCCATTGAGGTGCGGACGGCCTCGACGACATCAGGCTTGCGCGCTGGATCGTGCACCAGTCGGCTGGCGCGGGCGGAAGCGAAAGCTTGGGATCCCTCGGTTTCATGATCGGTCAACCGCTTCGCCAGACCATCGGGCAAGGGGCTGTTCGCTGGCGTCTTGTAGCCCAGTGCGGGACACATCAGCACGATGCTCCGAACGCGGTCCGGAAAAAGCGAGGCGAATGCCCCCGCGAATATCGCGCCCAGCGATTGGCCCATGATGCTGATCGAGGAGATGTCCAGTTCATCCAGCGCGGTCGCCAGAGCGTAAGCGAAGTCCTCAGGAGACGGACGCTCGACCGCGACTGGGCGCGACAAGCCATAGCCTGGGCAATCCCAGGCAAGAATCCGGGGGCCGACGGGCCAGTGACGCATCACTTCGGCAAATCCTGAGGCGTGCCCGCCGATGCCGTGCAGCAGGATGATGGTCTGCCTTGCATCGCCGGGGCGAACCAGAAAGTGAATTCCGGCGACGACAAGATGCTCGGTCGGGGTCAGCGCGCTCATGTGAACACGAACCCATTGTTCACCGGCATCACCTGTCCGGTGAGTGTCAGGGCTTCCGGCGTCAGCAGGAAGGCGATGGTGCCCGTGATATCCTCGGGCGACTGGGAACCGGGGACAGCGCGACCGTTCTCGTATAGCCTGTGCCGCTCCTCCGGCACATATTCCGTCGATTCAGTCTTGAGAATACCCGGTGCGACGCAAGTGACACCGATATTCTTCGGTCCCAACTCTCGCGCCAGCGATCGTGTCATGGAAATCACCGCACCCTTGCTCGCCACATAGGCCAGCAGTCGTGGCGCGCCCCACAGGGCCGTGTCCGACGCGATGTTGACGATGCGCCCGCGCGCTGAGGCTGCCAGCATTGGCGCGGCGGCTTTCGTCATGAGCCAAGTACCACGCACATTGACCTGCATCACCCTGTCCCAGACATCAATCTCGATTTCGTACAGCGTCTTGCCGCCGATGCCTGTGGCGATGGCCCCGTTGTTGACAAGGCCATCGAGCTTGCCTCCGCTCGTGCTGATCTCGGCTGCCATCGCCTCAATCGACGCCGGATCGCCCAGATCGAGCGGAACGAATGTCGCCCTAGCTCCAGTCGCCGAAAGTTCGGCGGCGGCCTGTTCGCCCTCATCGCGCAGCTTGTCTGCCAGCACGATCTCTGCGCCGCACTTGGCCAGCGCCGCTGCGATCGAGCGGCCCAGACCGCGTGCGGCACCGGTCACCACAATGCGATGGCCATCGAGACGTACCAAGGCCATTACTCCGCCGCTCTCTGATGTTGCGCATCCTCGGCTTCCAGCTGTGCGCGCGCATCCTGCTTCATCAGGACGCGGATGCGGGAGACGCCAACATCATGCTGGTAGAGCATCTCGCGCTTGCGGGCGTCATCCGGCATGTTCTCCAGCATCTCGCGATCCTGCTCCAGCACGGCCCAATGCCGTTTCTCAAACGTGCTGCGGTAGAGGAAACGCCAGGCCTCGCGGGCAGCGCCCTTTACCTGGCGCATGCGCCAGAAATAGACACGGCAGCGGCGCGCATCCACGGGCGTGGTGAAGCCAATGATGCGGAAGGGGCCGCCGGGCCCGCCGGCTGCTGGATAGGGAATATCCAGGCGGCAATAGGCCGTATCATTGCGCACCACCATGTCGGTCCAGTCGAAATTCTCGCCAACCTGTCCCACACGGCTCACGAGGAAACCTTCCTCGTTGCGCACCAGCTTCATCAGGTCTTGCTTGGCCCCGAATGCAAGGGTGAACGAGTTCGCATGCAGGTAGCAGCCGTGCATCGGGTCGGCGAGATTGTCGAGCGCGTAGCGGTAGTTGCAGTCCCAGGCAGACGAGCAGCAGAAGCCGGTCCATTCCTCCGAAGTGAACTCCGGCGGCAACACCAGCGGCGGCGCTTTCGGCTGGTCGGCGCTGGCGACATAGACGAAAATGGCGTCTGCCGCCTCTTGCGTCTCATAGCTCGTCAGGACCTTGCGGCCTTCCATCGGGCAATCCGGCATGGCGGGCACGCGGAGGATCGTGCCGGTGCCATCCAGCGTCACCCCGTGATAGCGGCAGGCGATGTTGCCCTCATGGACCTCGCCACGGCTGAGCGGCGCGCCCCGGTGCGGGCAATAATCCTCCAGCGCATGCACATTGCCCGTCTTGTCGCGCCACAGCACGATCTTCTGACCAAGCAGCATCGTGCCGAAAGGCGCATTTGCCTTCACTTGCACCGACTTCGCGGCCACGTACCAGCGGCCGGGAAGTCCTTCATTGATGCGCTTCTCGATGCGATCCCGCATTTCGCGCTCGTGGTTCAGTGACGGGTCCATGGCGGACGTCTCCTGCCGGGAATGGTGAAATCTTACTTCTTCGGACGCTTGATCTGGGCGACGGGGTGATCGGGCGGATAGCTCGGCGTCACGGGCTTCGCGTTGCCGATCATCACGATCATCAGCGCTTCCTCGATGCCCTCGTTGACGAGACCGCGATAGACGCCCGGCGGCACCGAGATGCAGTCGCGCTCCTTGAGCACCACATCGTAGCGTCCACCCATATGCTCAACGAAGATGCGCACCTTGTTGCCCCGAAGGATAAAGAAGACCTCTTCCGCATCCGTATGCAGATGCGAAGGGCCCTCGCAGCCAGCCGGCAGGATCATGGTGGAGAGCGTAAAGTTCTCGGCAGGAATGGAGTTCTCATCCGAGCTGACGCCGGTGGCACCGGTGCCGATATAGCGCAGTTGCGCGCGGCGGTACTTGGGATCGAGATCAGCCTGGAATTTCAGGGCATCCCAGTCGGGCGTGCGTGTTTCGTAGCGCACGACGCGGCTTTCGACCCATTGGGCAAGCGTCTTGCCGCCCGGAATGGCGACAGCTTCTGGGCGAACCTCGGGAAACTCTTTGGCGGGATGATGCTGGTTCATGATCGTCTCCTGTGGGGTTAGCGCATGACGCGCGGGATGTAGTGCAGAACGCGACGCTCGATGGCTGCGACGATGCCGTAGAGAGCGATGCCGATCAGCGTGAGCAACAAGATGGCGTTGAAGACCATGGCTGCATTTGCCTGTCCCTCGCCGAAGGTGATGAGGTAGCCCAGTCCCCGGTTGCCGCCGACAAGCTCTCCCACGGTGACGCCGATGACCGCGAGCGTGGCGCTGATCCGAAGGCCTGCCATCAGCGCTGGCATCGAAGCCGGGAATTCGACTTTCCAGAAAATCTGGGAGCGCGACAGCGAATAGGCCCTTGCCAGATTGATCTGGTCGCGGTCGATCGTGCGCATGGATTGCAGCACATTGACAAGGATCGGGAAGAACACGATCAGCACGGTGACCAGCAGTTTTGGCCAGACCGTGTAGCCGAACCACATGATAAAGAGTGGTGCGAACGCCACCTTTGGTGCGATCTGGAGTGCCAGAAGATAGGGCGACAGCACCTTCTCCCAGAACGTCGACATGCCCAGCAGATAGCCCGCCGCTGCGCCAAACAGAGAGCCGATGACGAAGCCCAGAACGGTCATCGAGACCGTGGACAGGAAATGCCCGACGAGGTTCTGGCGGGGGAACATCAGCAGCAATTCGTTCCAGGTCTGCGACATCGTCGGGATGATGTACTTGGGGATACCGAGCGCGGGGGGCAGCACCTCCCACGCCAGCAGGAAGAGGCCGAAGACGCCGAGGCTCGCGATGGTGTGCTTGAGGTTCATCGGCGTCTCTGGTTGTTCAGTTCACGAACTCGTTCGTGAAGGTGTCGGCCACGGGAACGGCTGTCTCCACAATCTTGTTGTCGACATAGAATTTCTGAACCTTGGCCATCCGGTCAGCATCGAACTGGCCGATCTTGAACCCAGGCGCCGGCGCATAAACCAGCTCCACATAGCGGCGCATGATGCCTTCCATGGCCTTTTCTTTCCCTGCGTGCTGCGGGACCGCCGCGACATATTCTCTCGATGCCTTCTCGGGATCAGCCATGATCTCATTGATCGCCTTCAGGGTGGCGCGGACAAAGCCTCCGACCGCCTTGGGGCGTTCCTTGACGGCTTTGTCCGAGGCGAGGATCGCCTGCGCCATGGCAGGGAAGACAGTGTCGATGGCGTGACGGTCGAGTGGCACATTGGCAGCCTCGATCCCGGCCGCCCATTCCGGCACGCCGGAGATGCCGTGCAGGCCGCCCGAGATCATGAGCTGGACGATGCCCGCGGGGCCGACAGCCTGGATGGAGAGATCTTCCTTCTTGATGCCATGGTGTGCCAGCACCGCCAGCAGGTTGTAGTAGGTCGTGTCCTGGAAGGAGAGTACGCCGACATTCTTGCCCTTGAGGTCAGCGGGTGAGGCGATGCCGGCATCCTTGCGGGTGTAAACGGATCCCAGCGACTTGCCGCCGAGCAGCGCCACGCCCTTCACGGTCAGGCCGTTGGCGCGCACGATGAGCGGCGTGTCGCCGATGCCGCCGCCAAGGTCCGCGTTCCCGACAGCCACCTGCTTCGCGACATCAGCGCCGCCCCGGCCGACCTGGAAATCCACATCCAGCCCTTCGGCCTTGTAGTAGCCCTTGGCTTGCGCCAGCATCCACGGCCCGAACGCGGGCAGGGTGCCGACTGCCG
>JANMFA010000341.1:0-2813 GCA_031377545.1 Hyphomicrobiales bacterium
CCGCCGACTCCAGCCAGCGGTTCATCTTGGAGGTCGAGATGCGGCGGCTCCAGATTTCGTGGGCGGCGAAACAGGCCTGCATCAGCTTGTCGATGCCTTCACCGGCCGCCGCTGACACCGGCACGACCGCCGTGCCGCGCAGCTGAGGCAGGGCAAAACCGGCCTTCTCCTGCAACTGCTTCAACAGGCCGTTCTGGCCCTTCACCAAATCCCATTTGTTGATGGCGATAACGAGCGCCCTTCCCTCTTTTTCGCAGAGGTCCGCCAGCGTCAGATCCTGCTTTTCGAACGGGATTTCGGCATCGAGCAACAGCACCACGACCTCGGCAAAACGCACGGCGCGCAAGGCATCCGACACCGCCATTTTCTCCAGCTTATCCTCGATGCGGGCACGCTTGCGCAGGCCTGCCGTGTCGAACAGCTTGATCTTGCGGTCACCCCACTGCCAGTCCACACCGATGGAATCGCGCGTGATGCCTGCCTCAGGCCCGGTCAGCAGGCGCTCCTCGCCCAGCATGCGGTTGATGAGCGTGGACTTGCCCGCATTGGGACGGCCCAGCACCGCGATGCGCATGGGGCGGATGATGCCGTCTTCATCCGTCAACGGCGGCTCTTCGTCCTCGTCCGGCTCGTCCTCGATGATCCAGGGTAGCGTATCCACGATGGCGTCGCGCAAGTCGGACATGCCCTCACCATGTTCGGCCGAGATGGCGAAAGGCTCGCCAAGGCCCAGAGCGTAGGCCTCGTCCACGCCCGCATTGGCGGCTTTGCTTTCCGCCTTGTTGGCGAGCAGGATGACCGGCTTGCCGGAGCGGCGCGCGAGTTGCGCGAAATGGCGGTCGGACGGTGTGAGGCCCACGCGTGCATCGATGACGAACAACACGGCATCGCAGCCGGAAATCGCTATATCCGTCTGCTCGCGCATGCGGGCAGAGAGAACGCCCTCGTCCGCTTCTTCCAGTCCAGCCGTGTCAACAATGGTGAAGCGCAGGTCCCCCAGTTTCGCCTCGCCCTCGCGGCGGTCGCGCGTAACACCGGGCCGGTCATCGACCAGCGCCAGCTTCTTGCCCACAAGGCGGTTGAAAAGGGTTGATTTGCCGACGTTGGGACGACCAACGATGGCGAGAGACACCGTCATTTCGCCCCGCGTGTCAGGCCGATGAGCACCTCGGCCCGGGACTTAACCGGCGAAGGCGCGTCGCGGTCGGTGATGATCGTATCGAGATACTGCCGCGCCTTGTCGAGCTGTCCAGCCTTCAGGGCTGCTGCTGCCAGCAATTCGTTGGCGGGGTGCCGCCAGACATTGCCGGGGCTCAGCAGCGGTCCCATGCGGCGCTCGGCATCGGCGAATGGCAGGGAATCCACGGCAATGGCACCTGCGCGCAACCGGGCGACGTCGCGCAGTCCGGCATCCAGCGTGGTGTCATCGGCCAGTGCATCGAAAGCCTTGATGGCAGCCGGGGCATCTTTCTTCGCCAGATCGGCAGCGCTGCGGAACTGGGCCAGCGAGCGGTAGATACCGATCCCTTCCGACGCCAGCTTGGCGAAGGCCGCTTCTCCCTCGGCAGTCTTGCCGGTCTGCAACAGCGTCAGCGCATCTTCGAACTTTGCGCCATTCGCCGATGCCGCCTGTTCGCGCTGCCAGTCGAAGTACCGGTAGCCTGCCACAGCCAGCACGAGCACGGTGCAGGCCAGCAGCACGAGACCGCTGTACTTGCTCCACAATTTCTCCGCCTGCGAACGGCGGACTTCTTCATCGACTTCGCGAAAGATATCAGACATTTGGCTTCGATTGCGTGTTTGGGGCCGTTTGTTTCGCCGGAGCTATCACAGCAAGGCGTCAAAAGCGAGTTCAATCACCCCCACATTTTCGCCATGACGGGAATCAATGATAAGGGGGAATGATGACCACGAACCCGCCCCGTCCGGATGATCTGTCGCGCCAGCTCGACGCCGCGCTTGGGCTGGAGCCGGTTGCAGCTGACGAGCGCGCGATCCGCCATGTCACGCTGAGGCTGCATCCTGTCGTGCTGCCTCCGCCGCCTGGAACGCAACCGGTCGCAGCGGCACCCGACCAGTCACAACCGGATTTTCCAAGCGTCACGGCAGACGATGATATTGCACTGGACGACGATGATGACGGCGCGGTGCGGCGTCGACAGCTGCTGCTCGGCGCGGCAGGCGGCGGCATAGCGCTGATAGGTCTGGTTGCCTATCTGATCTTTGGCGGCAGCCCGGCACCGCAAGAGGCCAGCATCCCGACCATTCGGGCGGATCCATCGGCGCAGGCCAAAGCTCCACCTCCTGCGCCACCAACGGAGGCCGGTGACAAATCCATGGGCGACATCTCGACCGAACTGGTTCCGCCAACAACGGATGGCCTGTCCCCGCCGAGAAAAGTCAATGCGATCAGGATTATCGTGGAAAACGACCGGGAGGTCGTAGCTCCGCGGTGAGCGCATTTGCACTCCTTCTCCCGCAAAGGCGAAAAGAGACTGGCACCTACCGCCCCAACTTCTGATCCCGCGCCGCTTTCAATTTGGCGAAATCATCGCCCGCATGGTGCGATGAGCGCGTCAGCGGCGTGGCGGAGACCATGAGGAAGCCCTTGGCATAGGCGATGGTCTCATAGCTCTTGAACTCGTCCGGCGGCACAAAGCGGATGATTGGATGATGCTTCTTCGTGGGCGCCAGATACTGGCCGATGGTGATGAAATCGACATCCGCCGCCCGCAGGTCGTCCATCAGCTGTAGAACCTCGTTCCGCTCCTCGCCCAACCCCACCATGATTCCGGATTTGGTGAAGATCGTCG
>JANMFA010000356.1:0-16687 GCA_031377545.1 Hyphomicrobiales bacterium
CGCCGTAGCGCTTGACATCATCGCGCCGAACAATTCCTCTCGTTCAATCAGAGACTTGCACAAGAACAGCCCATGTCCCCGGTTCATACTGCCATCCACGGTACGGTTGCGGTCATCACGGTTGATAACCCGCCGGTCCATGCGCTCTCGACACCAGTCCGCGCCGGGCTGATCGCGGCTGTCGAGGCTGTCAACGCCAATCCCGCCATCACCGGAGCGGTCATCACCACGGCTGGCCGGACATTCATTGCCGGGGCCGACATGCGGGAAATGGACAGCCCGCTCGTGGAACCGCAACTGCCTCAGGTCATTGCAACCATAGCGGCCTCCGCCAAACCGCTTGTTGCTGCACTCTACGGCAGCGTGCTTGGCGGAGGGCTGGAGATCGCACTGGCCTGCCGTGCCCGGATTGCCGTTGCGGGCTCGCAATTGGGCTTCCCTGAAGTGAAGATCGGCCTGATTCCCGGCGCCAGCGGCACGCAGCGCATCCTGCGCCTGACGGATTTCGACAGGGCAGCGCGGCTGGTGACGTCTGGCCGGGCCATCGATGCCAAAGCCGCGATGGATCTCGGGCTCATCCACCGGATCGTGGATGGCGACGCGCCGGGTGCCGCCATCGCACTCATTGCCTGTGGTGCGGTACATGACACGGACAGCTATCCCCCTTCCGCCATCATGGAAGGCCGCGATGCGGCAAGGCCGGATCCGGAAACGATCGAGGCTCTCCGTGCCGAAATCAGAAAAGCCGCCCGCGGGCAGGCTGCACCCGTTGCTGCGCTTGAACTGATGGAGCTGACGGCACCGGTCGGCTACAGGACCGGCCTTGCGGAGGAGCGGGCCACGTTTCTTTTCCTGCGCTCCGGTCGTGAAGCCAAGGCCCTGCGGCGGCTTTTCCTGGCGGAACGCGATGCGGGCCGCTTGCCTGCGCTGGCGGACGTGGTTCCCCGCGACACCAGGACCATCGGCGTGGTCGGCGCAGGCCTGATGGGCTGCGGGATCGCCTTTGCCGCCCTGAAAGCCGGGTATCGCGTGGTCCTGGCGGAGACAACGGCGGAGGCGCTGGAGCGCGGTCGCCTGCGCATGCTGGACCTGATGGACAGCGCCGCCCGATCAGGGAGACTGGGGCCGGAACAGCGCCAGCGGCTGGAAGCTTCCCTCTCGCTCGCCATCGACTTTGCGGCCTTCGCGCCCTGCGATCTGGTGATCGAGGCCGTGTTCGAGGATATGGCGGTGAAGCATGCGGTCTTCGGCAAGCTCGACGACGTGGTTCGCGCGGATTGCATTCTGGCGTCGAACACATCGTATCTCGATCTCGATGCCATCGCGGCAGGCACCAAAGACCCTTCCCGCGTTCTTGGCCTGCATTTCTTTTCCCCTGCCCATGTCATGCGCCTGCTGGAGGTGGTGCGCGGTGACAGGACCGCGCCCGATGTGCTGGCGACAGGCATCAGCCTGGGTCGCAGGCTTGGCAAGATTCCCGTCGTCACCGGCGTCTGCGAGGGTTTTTGCGGCAACCGCATCCTGAAGGCCTATCGCATCGTGGCGGAGACGATGGTTGAGGAAGGGGCGGCCCCGGACGAGGTGGATGCCGCCATGACCGAATTCGGATTTCCGATGGGCCCCTTCGCCGTGCAGGACATGGCCGGCCTTGAGATTGCCTATGCCAACCGGCGGGTGAAGCCCGCGTATTCAGCTGACGGACGACAGCTCGGACTGGTTGAGGTGCTGGTGGAGGCGGGGAGGCTGGGCCGCAAGAACGGCAAGGGCTGGTACAGCTACGGCGATGGAGCCCGCGCAGGCAGCGTCGACCCTGAGGTCAAGGCGCTGATCGGCAACTACGCCGTGGCCAAGGACGTTCCGCAGGTCATGCGCAAGCGACCGGCCATCCGTGACGCGCTTCTGGCCGCGATGAAAGCGGAGGGGGAGGCCATCCTGCGCGAGGGCATCGTGGCGCGGCCCGAGGATGTCGATCTGGTCATGGTCCACGGCTACGGCTATCCCGCGCACAAGGGGGGACCGATGTTCGTGTGGGGGTGAGCGGGGTTACCGCCGCTTCAGCAGGAACACCGCCTGCTCGCCGAACACGTTCCAGAACCACCACGGTGCATTGAGCCGGAGCGGCTTGCCGGAGGCATGCAGCGCCTGCGCCCGTTCGGTCACAGCGCCGATATCCTTCACGAGATCATAGAAATCGTGGATGGTGCAGAAATGGATGTTGGGCGTCTCGTACCAGGCGTCGGGCAGGTTTTCGGTCACCGGCATGCGCCCCTTCAGCAGCAGGTCTCTGCGCACGCGCCAATGGCCGAAATTGGGGAAGGACACGATGGCACGCCGCCCGATCCGCAACATCTGCTCCAGAACGCGGCGCGGATTGCGGGTGGCCTGGATCGTCTGAGACAGAATAACGTAATCAAAGGAATCGTCGGGATAATCCACCAGATCGGTGTCCGCATCGCCCTGGATCACCGCCAGACCGCGCGTCACACAATTGGCAACCCCTTCACGCGAGAGTTCGATGCCGCGCGCATCCACGTTGCGCGTCTCGGCCAGTATCTTCAGCAGCGCACCATCGCCGCAACCCACATCCAGCACGCGGGATCCGGGCTCCACCATGGCGGCGATCATCAGCAGATCGACACGTGCGCCAGGGCCTGCATTGAGATGGGGGTCGGAGATGGTCATGCCAGCCCCCTCGCCTTCGCCGCCGCTCCAACAAACCCCCGCAAGGTCGCGAAAAATTCCGGCTCTTCCAGCAGAAACGCGTCATGCCCCTTGTCGCTCTCGATCTCGACGAAGGAGACAAGCGCACCAGCTGCGTTCAGCGCGTGGACCAGCGCCCGGCTGTCAGCGGTCGGGAACAGCCAGTCCGAGGTGAAGGACACGACGCAGAAGCGGGCCTTGGTGCCCTCAAAGGCCCTGGCGAGGATGCCGCCGTGGTCCTCCGCCAGATCGAAGTAGTCCATGGCGCGTGTCAGATAGAGGTAGCTGTTGGCATCGAAGCGCTCGACAAAGCTTGATCCCTGATGGCGCAGATAGCTTTCGACCTGAAAGTCGGCGTCGAACGAGAATGTCGGCGCAGCGCGGTCCTGCAGCTTGCGGCCGAATTTCCGCTGCAGCGCAGGTTCCGATAGATAGGTGATGTGCGCGGCCATGCGTGCCACGCCGAGGCCCTTTTCCGGCCGCTGTCCCTGCTCCCGGTAGCGCCCGCCTGCCCAGGCAGGATCGGCCATCACGGCTTGCCGACCCACTTCGTGGAAGGCGATGTTCTGCGCGGAGTGCTTGGCGGCCGTGGCGATGGGCATGGCCGCAAAGACGCGATGCTTGTAGGTCGCGGCCCATTCCAGCACCTGCATGCCGCCCATGGATCCGCCGACAACCGCGAAAAGCGTGTCGATGCCCAGATGATCGATCAGCATCGCCTGCGCCCGCACCATGTCGCGGATTGTCACGACGGGCAGATCCAGTGCCCAAGGCTTGCCAGTCGCCGGGTTGGTGGACGCCGGGCCAGTCGTCCCCAGGCAGCCGCCGACAACATTGGAGCAAATCACGAAATAGCGTTCGGTATCGATGATCTTGCCTGGCCCGATCAACGTTTCCCACCAGCCAGGCTTGCCCGTCACGGGGTTCTGGCTGGCCACATGCTGATCGCCTGTCAGCGCATGGCAGACCAAAACCGCATTGGACTTGTCCGCGTTGAGTGTACCGTAAGCCTGATAGGCGATCTGGAGTGGCGAAATCGTCGCGCCGGAATCCAGCTCCAATGGTTTCTCGACAGGAAAGCGCACGACAAGGCTGTCAGGCTCATCAGCCTGAGGCCCATGCATCACGAAAGAGGCTGTCTTGCTGCGCGACACGCGACGATATCCGTCCAATTTCCTGCATTCAGTCCGATACGTTCGATATAGAGAACGCCAACGAATTTGACTAGCCCTCCTTCGCTGACCATGGCAAGCAGCCTCCATGTTTGATGCTGTCATGTTTTCCGGTGCGAATGCCGAACCCGCCGCCCGCACCTTGTCCGGACTCGTTGAAGGTGTTGTCGAAGGCGTGCTGAGCCGCGTGCTTGTGGTCAGTGACCAGAACAGCCCCGCGCTGGAAAAGCTGGCTGACGCTTCCGGCTGCCGGCTGGAACAGGATGTGTCCGCCGACCGTCTGGCCAGCGTCCTGGCGACGCACCTGGAAACAGAGCATGTGCTGGCCTTCGAGGCCGGAGCCCTGCTTCCTGCGGGCTGGCCGTCCCTTCTGGCAGTGGAATTCCAGCGTCGGGGAAAACCCGGCACTGCCGTTTCGCTCGCCTTTCGCCCTGACGCGCTGGCGGATCGGCTCAGGCTCCTGTTTGCCATCAGCACGCGGGGGCGCATACCGCTCGCGCATGGCGCATTGCTGCCAAAGGCGAGACTGACCGACGGTGTCTATCGTGGTGGGCCCGTCAAGACCTACGGCCCAATCCACATGACGCAGATGAGCATGGGACGGATGGTCTAGACCACCGCACCTTGCGCTTTTGGCCGCCGCAGGTGTTCATCGAGACGCGGCATGATTTCGACGAAGTTGCAGGGGCGATGGCGGAAATCGAGCTGCATTGCCAGGATGCCGTCCCAGCCGTCCTTGCAGGCACCGGGCGATCCGGGCAGGCAGAAGATGTAGGTACCACCAGCAACGCCGGCCGTCGCACGTGATTGCACCGTGGATGTGCCGATTTTCTGGAACGATATCTGGTGAAACACCCAGGAAAAGCCATCCATGCGCTTCTCGAAAATCGGCTCAAGCGCTTCTGGTGTCACGTCACGGCCCGTAAACCCGGTTCCGCCCGTCGTGATGACGACATCAACAGCCGGATTGGCGATCCAGGCCATGACCTTCGCGCGGATCGCCTCCCTGTCATCGGGAACGATGGCGCGATCGGCCAGTCTGTGACCCGCGGACACGAGCCGCTCAGCCAACACATCGCCTGAACGGTCATCTGCCGGGGTTCTCGTGTCGGAGACGGTCAGCACGGCAATGCCGACAGGCAGGAACGGCTTGGTATCATCGATGCGCGACATGGTTGTCTCCTCTGCCATTGATCTGGTGACCACAGGAAGCGCCGTCAACCATTCGGCAAGCATGTTTGGGAAGAGGTTTAATCAAATTCACAAGACTTCAAAGCCTGTTAACGCTGGGCCGCCAAGGCTGTTTTCCGGGCAATTGGAGAAAACAAGAAATGTTGGCGGCCCTTGACGCACTTATCCAGAACGGACCAGAGGGGCGCGGAGCGATGGTGCTTCGTCAGCTATGTGCGCTCTTTCTGAAGGTCGGCGTCGATGGCGAGGCCAGCACGGCCGGGCTGTTCGACGAAGTGATGGCGAATGTCGCCGCCGATCTGGATGACGAGACGGTGCTGTTTCTGGCACCCGAACTGGGCCATATGGCCAGCGTTCTTCCTGCCTTCGCCTCCACAATCTCCAGCCGTTCGCACGAGATTCGTGCTCGCTCCATCCCGGAATCGCCGTTCGAACCGCCGGCTGAATCTGCCGCCGACAACGTTTCGGCGCTTGATCCAACGAACCTGCCCCATGAGGGCCTCGTGGCCGAACCCCATCTAGAAGCCGACCACGCCCCGGACACGGTTTCAGCTGCTGCCACCATGCTCGACGACGTGTCGTTCGCGCCACCTGCAATCGCCGTGGACCAGCCCGCGCCGCAACCCACGCAGGATCGCCGCACCACCCCTCGCGACCCCGAAGCGGACGCCGCCAATCCGATCACTCTTGCGCGCAGGGCCAGCCCGTTGGAACTGCTCCAGATCGCGGCGCTGCCCAATCTGCCGGACAGCATCACCAATGTCCTGATCGCCCGGGGGGACCGTGATGCGCTGCAACGTGCCCTGAGGAACCCGACGGCGCAATTCTCACGGTCGAGCCTGACAACGCTGGCCGAGTTGGCGCCAAGCGACCGGATGATCAAGGAAGGGCTGCTCGCCCGCACCGATCTGCCCGAACCCATCCTTGAGCGATTGCTGCCGTTTCTGCTGGCTGATGCCAAGGCCAGAGCGTTGATGGCGGGCGCACCCTTTGATGTGCAGCAAGCTTGCGATGCCCTCAGGCAGGCCTCAACCGATCTGGACACCGCCTATCGCCAGGGCCAGATGGTTGTCAGCCTTGATGGCTGCAATGCGCTGCTGGAAGAGGGCAAGATGTCCGTCAACGACGTCATCACGCTTCTGGCCCGGGATATGCGCCTGGCCGAACTTGCAGACTTTGCCGCGACACAGCTCGGCATCCAGCAGGTCACGGCCTTCAACATCCTGTCGGGGCGGCTGGATCACGGCGCGGCTGTCATCGTCCGGGCCTTGAACGGCGACAGCGACAGCATGGATGCAGTCATGACCATGCGCCGCCGCTGCGGTTGCCGCGACGCGAAGGAAACACGCAGCGCCTTCTCCACCGGACAGAGCTATAGCGTGGAGACCGCACTGAGCCTGATCCGGCAGATGGATCAGGTCGAACCAGTGGCTGAAACGAAGCCAAGATCGACGGCTGACGGCTCAGACCACCACAGCGAAGGCAATCTGTTGCGTTTCGCGGCCTGACCACGGTTAGCTGGCGCCCGCGGCAAAGGTGTTGCACTGGCCGATCTGCCCGCCGCGAAGCCCTTGCATGAACCAGCGCGTCCGCTGCTCCGACGAGCCATGGGTGAAGCTGTCGGGCACGACATAGCCCTGTGCCTGCTTCTGCAGCTTGTCGTCGCCGATAGCCTGCGCCGCATTCATCGCTTCGCGCACATCGCCTTCATCCAACTTGATCATGTCGCGGGCATGATGCGCCCAGACGCCTGCCAGGCAGTCCGCCATCAGTTCAACGCGGACCGACAGTGCATTGGCCTCGCGCTTTGACACTTGCTGCTGGCGCTGCTGCACCTGTGGCAGGATGCCGAGCTGGTTCTGGATGTGATGTCCAACCTCATGCGCGATCACATAGGCGAAGGCGAAATCCCCGCCCGCGCGCATCTTCGTCTGCATCTCCTGGAAGAAGGATGTGTCGAGATAGACCCGTTTGTCATTGGGGCAGTAGAACGGGCCCATTGCGGCCTGCGCCGAACCGCAGCCAGAGCGCGTGCCGCCCTGATAAAGAACCATGTTGGGCTCGACGTAGCGCATGCCTTCTCCGCCGCGCACCAGTTGGCCGGCCTGCTGGGGAATGATCACCTTCCACACGCGCTCATTGGCTTCGAGAACCTTGGATGCGAACTGACCCAGCTCGTCATTGACCGGCCCTGCCTTGCCGGGCCCCTGCGTCAGGCTACCAGACCCGCGCGAGATCAGTTCGGCACCGCCCATGACGATGCGCGGATCGATGCCGAGGAACCAGGCCAGCGCGCCAGCGACAATCATGCCGCCGATGCCAAGTCCGCCACCGCTGATCATGCCGCCACCGCCCCCCGAGCCGCGGCGATCCTCAACATTGTCCGATTGCCCGACTTCATCCAGACGCATGGCTATCCCCTTGCTCATTCCAGAGCGCTGTTCTGGGGGATTTTATGCAAGCCCGCAAGATGGCGGATTGATGACTGGCCGTCTCAGGCGAGTCGGATTCCGATGACGCCGGCAAGGGCCAGGGCGGCCGCAGCCCAATGGAAACGCCCGACATCCTCCTTCAGGACGAAATGCGCCATGGCGACAGCGAAAAGCACACTGGTCTCCCGCAATGCCGCCGCCAGAGCCACCGGAGTCACGGCAACAACGGCGATATAGAGCAGGAAACTCGTCATCGACAGGACCGAAATGGCCAGGCTGCGCGCTGCATGCACCGGCACCAAGGCCAGCGGATTGCGCCCTTCCAGGCGGGTTAGCAAGGCAAGTGACAGTCCGTTGCCGATGGTGACAGCAAAGGCATAACCCAGGACATTGCCACTGAGCCGCACGCCAAAAGCATCCGCCGTCACAAAGCCAGCACCTGCAACGGAAGCCATGAGTGCGAAGCCAAGACCGCGCATTTCCGCGCGGCCCGCCTTGCGCGCCGCCAGCGCCAGCATGATCAGCGCCGCCGCGATCAAAAGCACACCGGCGACACCCGAGGGGCGCGGCCACTCGTTGAGCATGACGGCGCCGATCGGGAGCGTCAGGAGCGGGATTCCCGCTCGCATCACGGGATAGGCCAGACCAAAGCTCGCCGTGCGATAGGCCGCCATCGCCAGCCGGACCCCGATCGTGTTGAGGATGACGCCGGCAGCGAGATAAAGCCAGGACGCTGCGGCAGGAGGCCCGAACCACACCAGCCCGGGCAGACCAAAAGCCCCGGATATCATCACACTGCAGGCCAGAACATCTCCCGGTTCAGCCCCCGAACGCGCCATGGCATTCCAGGTTGCATGGAGCAACGCACTCGCCAGAATCATGATGAAGGGCAGGGTTTCGATCACGTGCCGCGCTGCCCCGGGAGTTGTTTTGCACAGGCTTCCTCAGAAACACGCCGCAGGGGGTCGGGTCCACCGGAATCACGCGGCGAGCATGGACAATCCCTTGTCTCCATGGCACGGCAGCGTTCAAAGCCTTGGAAAGCCGATGACCGCACATCCCATCGTTGTCTTTGATCTCGACGGCACCCTTGCCGATACCGCGCAGGATCTGATCGCCACGCTGAACGTCGTGCTGACACAGGAAAAGCTCGCACCGCTGCCCTTTGAAAAAGCTCGCGACCTGATCGGTGCTGGAGCCCGCCCGCTGATCCAGCGCGGTTTCGCCGCGTCACAAGCGCCGCTCTCCGATGCGCGCCTGAACGAGCTTTATGCGTTCTTCCTTGACCATTATCATCACCACATCGCGGTCCACACGGTTCTTTTCCCCGGTGTCCTCGAGTCGCTGAACGAATTGGCGGCGCAGGGCTTCACACTCGCGGTGTGCACGAACAAGCTGGAAAGCCACGCGCTCGAATTGCTGAAGGTGCTGGGAATCATCGACCGCTTTGCGTTCATTTCCGGCAAGGACACGTTCGATGTCTTCAAGCCCGAAGCGCGCCATCTGACCGAAACCATCCGACACGCGGGCGGCGATTTTGAGCGCGCTGTCATGGTGGGCGATTCCAAGACCGATATCGACACCGCGAGGAATGCCGGGATTCCTGTCGTGGGCGTCAGCTTTGGCTACACCAACATCCACGTGCGCGAGCTTGGCGCGGATGCCGTGATCGATCACTTCGATGACCTGAATGCTGCGGTTCAAAGGCTTTTGAAAGTGGCGGCCTGAGCGTGGAGCCATCGACCAATCCGCTTCTCGTCGACACCGGCACGCCGCCTGTCCCCGAGGCGAAAGGCTGGCTGGCGGCCTATGGTGGCGGCAGCGGCCCGCCGATCGACCTTTCGCAGGCGGCACCGGGTCATGCACCGCCCGGGATCCTTCTGAAAGCGCTGGCCGAAGCCGCCGCGGATCCGGCAACGGCACGATACGGCCCTATTCGCGGCGAGGATGGCCTGCGGGCGGCCTATGCCAGCGATCTGGCGCGGGTCTATGGAGCGCCACTCTCGCCCGAGGACAGCGTTATTGTCAGTGGCTGCAATCAGGCATTCCTGATGGCGGTGATGTCCGTGGCGCGGGCGGGTGATGCGGTGATCCTGCCCTCTCCGTGGTACTTCAACCACAAGATGGCGCTCGACATGCTGGGCATCGAGGCGATTCCCCTGCCCTGCCATCCCCACAACGGCTTTGTGCCCGATCCGGCCGATGCTGCCCGCCTGATCACGGCACGCACGAAAGCGCTGGTGCTGGTGACCCCAAACAATCCGACCGGGGCGATCTATCCGGCGCGCACGATCCACGCCCTGTCGAAACTGGCGGCTGAATGCGGCCTCTGGCTGATCCTCGACGAAACCTACCGGGATTTCCTGCCACCCGGACAAAGCAGGCCGCATGATCTGTTCGATCAGGGGATCCCCGATCATGTGATGCAGCTCTACAGCTTCTCGAAGGCCTATTGCATCCCCGGTTACCGCCTTGGCGCGATCAGCGCGCCGCAGAGGCTGATGCCCCAACTGGCAAAGGTGCTGGATACGGTGCAGATCTGCCCGCCCCGCATCGGGCAGATTGCCTTGGGCAAGGTGATGGCGGAAACACTGAACTGGCGCGAGGGCAACCGGGCCATGATCGCGGCCCGTGCGGCGGCTTTCTCCGGCACAATGCGGGCGCTGAACGCGTGGCAGGTCGGCTCGGTCGGGGCGTATTTCGCCTATGTCAGACCGCCACAGTTCGAGGGCGAAGCGATCGGGCTGGCTCAGAGGCTCGCGATGGATCACGGCGTTCTGGTGCTGCCGGGCAGCTATTTTGGCCCCGGACAGGAGCAATGGTTTCGCGTGGCCTTTGCCAATGCAGACGACCAGCAACTCTCCGCGCTGGGCCAGCGGCTCATCTCCGCCGTTCCGCCACATTGATGAACGGAACGGCAGGTTTCCTGCAAACCGCGTTCAGATTCCCGTCAGCTGTCCCAGACTAGAACACATGCCATACCGGGACCACAAAGGCTGGCTCTGCTGGCCACCGGATTGCAAGGGAGACGATCATGACCAAACCTGTTTCTCGCGTGAAGAAGGCCCTGCTTGGCGGTCTCGCTCTCGCAACGATTTCCACCGGCGCGACCTTTGTTTCGGTTGGCAGCGCTGAAGCCCAGTGGCGGCCCCGTGCGGCCCATGGCTACGGCTATCGCCCGCATCGCGGCTTCCGCGGTGGCGCTGTCGCTGCCGGCATCATCGGTGGCATCGCAGCCGGTGCCCTGATCGCTGGCGCAACGCAGCCTGCCTATGCCGCGCCGTCCTACGGGTACGGCTATGCACCGGCCTATGGCCATGGCTACGCCCCGGCTTACAGCTACTCGCAGCCGACATACTACCAGCCGGCCTACGAGAGCTATCAGCCAAGCTGCTACTTCAAGAAGGTCCGTCAGGTCGTTGACTACGACACGATCGTGATCCGCCGCGTCCGGGTCTGCCAGTAACCTGGCATCAGGCGACAACCGGCACGGATAGGGCCCGCTTCGGCGGGCCCTTTTTCGTTTGCATTTCGGAACGGGGATTTCAGAAATCGACGACGTCGGTCTGTGCCCGCACCACTTCGGGCGCAATGGCGCTGTCCGGCGCGTAAGGACCGGTTCCGGGATCGCGGAACCGGTTGACGATGGGATAGCGTCGCTCCCGGCCGAAGGACTTCGTCGTCACCTTGACGCCCGGCGCGGACTGCCGCCGCTTGTACTCCGCGATGTAGAGCAGCCGCTCCACCTTGCGGACGACCTCAAGATCATACCCTTCGGCCACGATGTCGCTGACGCGCATTTCGCGCTCCACCAGGCGCTCGAGGATGGCATCGAGCACCTCGTATTCGGGCAGTGAGTCCTGATCCTTCTGGTTCTCGCGCAATTCCGCCGAGGGTGGCTTCACCAGAATGTTCTCGGGGATGAGCACACCGTCCGGACCCTTCACCCATGCCGGTTTCCAGCGGTTGCGGAGTGCGCAAAGGCGGAAGACCTCCATCTTGTAGAGATCCTTGATCGGGTTGAAGCCGCCGTTCATGTCACCGTAGAGCGTGCAATAGCCAACCGACATCTCGGACTTGTTGCCGGTTGTGAGTACCATGGGGCCGAACTTGTTGGAGATCGACATCAGGATGGTGCCGCGTGCGCGGCTTTGCAGGTTTTCCTCCGTGATATCACGCTGGCGACCCGCAAACACGGGTGCCAGTGCGCTCTCAAGCCCCTCGACCGCCGCCTTGATGGGCACGATGTCGTAACGCACCCCCGTTGCATCCGCGACACCCTTGGCATCCAGCAGACTTTCGCCTGATGTGTAGAGATACGGCATCATGACGCAATGCACGCGGTCCGCGCCCAGTGCGTCAACGGCCATCGCGGTGCAGATCGCGGAATCGATGCCACCGGAAAGGCCGAGCACCACACCGGGAAAGCGGTTCTTGTCGACATAGTCGCGAAGGCCCAGCACACAGGCCTCATAATCGGCCTCGTCACCATCCTCGACAGGCGTGACCGGGCCGTTCCTGCAGATCCAAGTGCCTTTTTCGCGCGTCCACGTGGTGAGTGCGATGGTCTCCACAAACGCTGGCAACTGAAAGGCCAGACTGCGGTCGGCGTTCAACCCCATCGAGCCGCCGTCAAACACCAGCTCATCCTGCCCGCCCACCTGATTCACATAGATCAGTGGCAAACCGCATTCCGTTACACGGGCGACCACCGTGTTCAACCGCTCCGTCAAGCGTCCCCGCCGATAGGGCGAGGCGTTGGGCACGATGAGAATCTCCGCGCCGGTTTCCGCCAAGCATTCCACCACATCAGGGCCCCAGATATCCTCGCAGATCGGGATGCCGATGCGCACGCCCTTGATGGCGACGGAACCCGGCATCGGACCGGCATCGAACACGCGCTTTTCGTCAAAGACGCCATAGTTCGGAAGATCGTTCTTGAAACGCACCGCGGCGATCTTGCCGTCCTTCAGAACACAGGCCGCGTTATAGACCTCGAAGCCATCCTTCTGCGCGTCCCGCTCTCCGGATTTGCGGCGACCGATCGCCCAGGGCGTGCCGATGATCATGGCGGGGCCACCATCCGCTGTCTCCCGCGCCAGTTCGTCAAGGGCCGCTCGGCAGGCATCCAGAAAGGCCAGTTTCAGCACCATATCATCCGGCGGATAGGCCGAGAGAAACAGCTCGGTCAGGACCAGGATGTCTGCTCCCATCGCCGCCGCATCGGATCGCGCAGCACGCGCCCTGGCGGCATTGCCCGCAATATCGCCCACGACAGGGTTGAGTTGCGCGATGGCGATTTTCAGGATGTCTGTCATCAGACGGATGTAGCGCCGGGCGTGCAGGATGGGAAGAGTGCAGCCGGTCGGTCGACCGCACGCCCGATATAGCCAGAAGCTATATCTTCACATCAAAAAACACTGTCCGTTCAAAATCTTGATTTGATTGACGCGTTGCATCACAACCCTGCTGAAGGATTTCACTGATGCGCCACTGCCTGCCTGTTGATCCCGGACCCTCCCTGCCAAAAGCAGGGAATGCGGCGTGCTGCCCTGCGGCCCGAGATGCGAGGTGGCCTTGAGTCAGGATATCTGGACTTCCCTGGGGCTTGCCATTCGGCTCGTGACGTCGGCCAACCCCGAGCTTTTTGACATCGTGCTGCTGTCGCTCGCGGTCAGCGGATCGGCGAGCCTCGTCGCGTTCGCCCTTGGCGCGCCTGTGGGCGCCTGGCTGGCGGTCAGGGCTTTTCCGGGACGCAAAGGCCTGCTGGTTGTTGTCAACGCCATGCTCGGGCTCCCGCCGGTGGTGGCCGGGCTGGTGGTCTTTCTGCTGATTTCGCGCAGCGGTCCTCTGGGCACCCTTGGCCTGCTGTTCACGCCGACCGGAATGGTCATGGCTCAGACGGTGCTGGCGTTGCCCATCGTGATCGCACTGACGCACCGGACCGTGGTTCCCCTGTGGCGCGACCATGGTGACGACCTCACGATCGACGGGGCCAGCACCCTTCGATCGCTCCGCACCTTGCTGGACATGGCGCGGGTCGCGCTCGTGACTGTATTCCTCGCGGCTTTCGGGCGCGCCATCGCCGAGGTGGGAGCCATCATGATGGTGGGCGGCAACATACGGGGATACACCCGGACGATGACCACGGCCATCGCGCTGGAGACAAGCAAAGGTGACCTGCCGCTGGCGCTGGCACTGGGCATGATCCTGATTGCGATCAGCCTGCTGGTGAGTTCGATGGCGTTTTCGCTGGACCGTGAGAAGCAGGGGTAAGAATTCGAATGAACACCGTTGAGTCTCCGCTTTTCCTCTCAGGCGAAGACAAACCAGTCAGCGGTGACGTTTGCGGCAACCGTATTGTACAGCGTGATCAGCTGTCCTGCGGAAAACTCGATCTGCGCAGACCCGCCGTCCTGATAGATTGCGGCGTGGCCCATAAGGTCATCGAAGCTCTTGGCCAGCGCGCCATCGATCTGGATCCGGTCATCCTGCGGCTTGAAATCGACGATGAAATCGTGACCTGAATGGACGCCGAAAACAAACGTGTCATGCCCTGAACCGCCGGTGATCACGTCGAAACCTGCGCCAGCATCAACAATGTGATCCCCTGCACCCAGCTCAAAGACATCGTTGCCATCGGTGCCAAGAATCGATTGGACCTCAGGGTTAGCGACCGTCTGGGACGCGAAGGTGAACATATCGGCGCTCAACTGCTGGATCGAAAAATGGGTGAGCACGAGGAAATCAGTTCCATTGTGGAATTCGATCACGGTTGAGCCCTCGTCCTGATAGACGGCCGATTGGGCGAGCATCTCCTCAAAGCTTGAGAACCTGTCGGAAGTGACGAGGATATGATCGACACCCTTGTCGAAATCAGTGACGTAAACGTGGCCTGACCCTGGCCGAAACGAGAAAATGTCGCTGTGTGCTGGCAGTTCCGGCTGGAGCGGGGGATCCGTGTCCGTGGTCGGGATGGGCTCTGTCCCTGGTCCTGCTGTCGATGGTTGATCGGTGGTGATGGTTTCCGCTTCAGGACTGAACGTCATCGCGGGATTCACCGCGAATTGCGCATCGGGCCTTCCAGATGAAATGACATCCCCGGTCATAGCCACCACTCGAGCCGGATTGGTCAGAGTTCCGAAATCCAGTGCCGCCATCTTGCTTTGGACCTGCACACCGGCAAGCAGTGCGTCCATGTTGGACGGCATGTACCATGCCACTCCCGCCGATCCCGAACGCGCGGGTGGTGCCTGATGGTCTGCGATAGAGGCTGTCTGGAACACATCCACTGCACCCGCCGACGATGAACTGTCGACCTGCACGAAATGAGCGATGTTCCTGACGATGCCATCGAATCCGTCAGAAGCGAGCCGGAGGATCGCGGACCAGTCCCGGTGCTCGATACGCTGCACTGCCGCGATCCAGTCAGCCGCTCCGGCAGAAAGTGCCATTTCATCAGGGATCGGCGCTTTAACCGGCAGCGGCAGCTTCCCCCCATCTGCATCGGATTGGGCCATGGCGCCTGACGTCAAGGCTATAGACGCCGTTGTATCGCTCTTTTCGGCTTCAAACTCAGTCATGGCACACTCACGCAACCTGTTAACTTACAATCGTTAATATTAATTAATACCTCTTAACAAAACGTTAATTTTTTTCGGCATATCATAAACAAACAGCTAAAATTAACACATTGGTATGATTAACCAATCCGCTTGGTGAACAAATAGTTTACGTCGGTTTCTAAAAAATGACCCATTTCAGGACAGAACAATCACCAACACAATTTGCAGGAGCTGTCAGCCGATCTCTCCATGCGCCTCATGCAGATCCTCTTGCGTGTGCGGGCCCAACCAAGGCCCGCCTACTGAAACGCCACCTCGCTGAAACTCCGCAGCTTCCGTGAATGCAACTGGGCGGGCTTCAGCGCCCGCAGCTTCTCGAGCGTGCGCAGTCCGATGGCCAGATGCTGGTCCACCTGCTTCTTGTAGAAGGCCGAGGCCATGCCGGGCAGCTTCAATTCGCCATGCAGCGGCTTGTCCGAGACGCACAGCAGCGTTCCGTAAGGCACACGGAAACGATATCCGTTGGCGGCGATGGTGGCGCTTTCCATATCGAGCGCGATGGCCCGGCTCTGGCTGAACTTCTCCACCAGTTCAGCCTGGTCGCGCAGCTCCCAGTTGCGGTTGTCGATGGTGACGATGGTGCCGGTGCGCATCACGGTTTTCACCTCGTAGCCGGGCAGTCCCGTGACGTCGGCCACCGCCTCTTCCAGCGCAACCTGCACCTCCGCCAGCGCCGGAATGGGCACCCACACCGGCAAATCAGCGTCCAGCACATGGTCCTCCCGCACATAGGCGTGGGCAAGCACATAGTCACCCAGCCGTTGCGAGCCGCGCAGACCCGCGCAATGGCCCAGCATCACCCAGGCATGGGGCCGCAGCACCGCGATGTGATCCGTGATCGTCTTGGCGTTGGATGGGCCTACACCGATGTTCACCATGGTGATACCTGCATGGCCGGGAGCCTTCAGGTGATGGGCGGACATCTGGGGCTGGCGCGGCGGGGGCGTGCCCGTCCCCTGCAACTGTCCGGACAGGGTGATCACGTTACCAGGCTCCACGAAGGCCTCGTAACCCGGCACCTTGTCCGCCATCAGCTTGCGGGAGTGCTGCACGAAAGCATCGATGTAGAACTGGTAGTTCGTGAACAACACGAAGTTCTGGAAATGCTCGGGCTGAGTCGCGGTGTAATGCGACAGGCGCTGGAGCGAATAATCCGTGCGGGGCGCGGTAAAATAAGCCAGCGGGTTGTCGCCATGGCCGGTTCGGGGTGTGGAATTGACGATGTGGTCGTCCACCACTGTCAGATCAGGCACATCGAAGCTGTCCTTGAGCCAGAGGTCGAAATCGCCCGCGATGGCGCCATCAATGTGCATGCCGACGGGGAAGGCGAAATGCACGGGAATGGGCGTTTCGGAATACCCGATTTCCAGCGGCACGTCGTGGTTGGCCAGGATCATGCCGAGCTGCTGCGTCAGGTAGCTCTCGAAGATATCGGGCCGCGTGATCGTCGTGCTGTAGCGGCCGGGCTGGCCGAGGAAGCCGTAAGACAGCCGGCTATCGATCTGCGGAAAGGTGGGGATCGTCTCGGCCACATAGGGGTATGTGGCACGCACCCGCGCCGTGGGGC
>JANMFA010000378.1:0-12308 GCA_031377545.1 Hyphomicrobiales bacterium
GCATGACGCCAAGCCCTCGCGTGCGGGCAAGATCCTTGATCAGATCAAGGATCTGCGCCTGGATCGATACGTCGAGCGCGGTCGTCGGCTCATCCGCCACCAGCAATCGGGGGTTGCACGAGAGCGCCGCCGCGATCACCACGCGCTGGCGCTGCCCGCCGGAGAGCTGACGACCGCGCTCGACGTATCGATCCAGGCGCAGATCCTTGATCTGATCAAGGATCTTGCCCGCACGCGAGGGCTTGGCGTCATGCTGGTCACGCACAACATGGGCGTGGTGGCTGAGACTGCGGACAGCGTGACCGTGATGGTGCGCGGCAAGGCCGTCGAGCAAGGCCCGGTGGAGACTGTCCTGCGCCATCCACAGCATGCCTATACGCGCGGACTTCTGGCCGCTGTCCCGCGTCTCGACCGAAAACTGGAGCGCTTTTCCGTGATGGTGGCGGACAATGCGCTGAAGGCCCATGCCGCCCGCCGTGCCATCGCCGGCCAGAAGCCTATGGATGTTGCCGGGACCGGGGGGGCGCTGCTGAGCGTCGAAAATCTGTCGGTCGACTACGTGACCCGCGGTTGGTTGCCGGGAAGCCGGGGTCATGTGATGCGAGCGGTCGATGGCGTATCCTTCGAGATCCAGCAGGGGGAGACGCTGGGGCTGGTGGGCGAGAGTGGCTGTGGCAAGACCACCGTTGCCAGCGTCATCGCGGGACTGGCGAAGCCGACTTCCGGACGTGTGCTGTATGGCGGCATGCCGATTGCCGGGGAGGGGACGTCGAAAGTGACGAAACGCGCGTCCCGGCAGGCATTGCAGATGATCTTCCAGGATCCCTATGCCTCGCTGAATCCGCGCATGCGGGTGGGCAGCATCCTGGCCGAGCCAGTGCTGTTCTACCGCCTTGCGGGCAATGCCGCCGAAGCAGCCGAGGATGCTGCGCTTCTGCTGGAAGCGGTTGGCCTTGAGCGTGATCACGCCGAGCGCTTCCCGTTCGCCTTCTCCGGTGGGCAGCGCCAGCGCATTTCCATTGCCAGAGCGCTTGGTGCGCGGCCCCGGCTGCTGATCTGCGACGAGCCGACATCCTCGCTCGATGTGTCGGTGCAGGCGCAGCTTCTCAACCTGCTGAAAGACCTCCGTGATGCGAATGGCCTGACGCTGCTGTTGATCAGCCATGATCTCGCTGTCGTGCGCCAGATGTGCGACCGCGTGGCCGTGATGCAGGCCGGGCGAATCGTCGAGATGAACGAGACGGATGCACTTTTCGACGCGCCATCCCATGCCTACACGCGCGAGCTTTTGTCGCTCGTGCCCCGTATCGACCGCATCGCCACCGTTTAGAGACACAGGAGACACCTATGGCCGATATCCTCATCATCAACGGCACCGTCGTCACAATGGATGGCAAGCGCCGGGTCATCGAGAACGGTGCCGTGGCAATCACGGGCGACAGGATCGTGGCCGTCGGCACCACAGCGCAGATTACCGCGAAGCATCAGGCGAAAAAGGTCATCGATGCCTCCCGCAAGATCGTCATGCCAGGCTTCATCGATGCCCATGCGCATGCCGGGCATGGTTTCATCAAGACGTTGGGAGCAGGGCGCTCCGACCTCTGGTACGAGGCCTGCGGCTATACCTATACGCAGGGGTCCACGCCGGAGTTCTGGCGGGCGGAGGCGCAACTGGCTGCGCTGGAGCGGCTGCGCTTTGGCGTCACGACGGGCGTATCGCTGCTGGGCGGCGGGGACACCATCCTGCGCACGGACGAGCCGGTCTATGGTGATGCCCATTGCGACGGCGTGAAGGAAGTCGGCACACGCTCCTTCGTTGCAGTGGGGCCGACACGGCCGCCGCATCCGCTGACCTATGGCAGCTGGAAGGGCAAGAAAGCCACGACCTATCCCGTCAGCTACGAACAACAGTTCGCGACCTGCGAGACGCTCATCAAAAGCTGGAATGGCAAACACGGGCAACGGCTGAACATCGCACTGATCACGCCGACCCTGCGCGAAGAGCACAGCAAGGAGCTTTCCGCCAATGACATGGACAAGGCCATGACACAGGCCGTGCAGGTCAGCCGGCTCGCCCGCGACAACGGCCTTGTGTTCACGCAGGATGGCCACACGACCGGTTCCGTCGCCTTCGCTCACAAGCTGGGCATTCTGGGGCCGGAGGCGCTGCTTTCCCATTCCACGGGCTTGACCAAAAAGGAGATCGCGATCTGCGCAAAAACCGACACGAAGATCGCGCATAATCCGAGCGCCATCGCATCGGTGCTGGCGCGCTGCCCGGCCATCGAGCTGATGGATGCGGGCGTCACGGTCGCGCTGGGTTCGGATGCCACGGCTCCCGATCGCAACGGTGATATGTTCCGCCACATGCAGCAGGCGATGCATTACCACAAGACGTTCTTCAAGGATCCAAAGGTGCTGCCGCCGGGCAAGGCGCTGGAGATGTGCACCATCGACGGTGCGAAGGCACTCGGCATGGAAAAGGACATCGGCTCGCTGGAAAAGGGCAAGAAGGCCGATATCGTGCTGGTCGATATGGCCAGGCCGCATCTCTACCCGCTGCACATGCCGGTGTTCCGCCTGGTCTGCTTCGCCAACGGCAATGACGTCGCTACCGTGATCGTCAACGGCCGTGTGTTGATGGAGGACGGGCGCGTCAAGAGTGTCAACGAGACGAAGGTGCTGGAGACGGCGCAGGCCGAGGCGGAACTGATGCTGGATCGCGGCAAGTTCCGGCCACTGCTCAAGGCCCTGCCCACCTTCTGGGGGAATACGCGGGCTTAAGTATTTGGGAATCAGCCTGTTCTAGGGTCAGCTGTTATCCGGGACCGGTTCAGCCAAAGGTGATTCGCATGACGATTGTTCCAACCATCATGTGCGGCGGCGCGGGCACCCGGCTTTGGCCAGCGTCACGTGAGTCCATGCCCAAGCATCTCCTGCCGATAATGGGTGGTCTGTCGACGTTCCAACGCACAGTCGTGCGCTTCAGGGGCGAGGCCGGGTTCGGCAAGCCGGTGGTCATCACGAGCGCGGATTCGCGGTTCCTGATAGGCGATCAACTGGCGGCGATTGGCATTGAAGCCGATATCATTCTCGAGCCCAGCCGTCAGGACTCAGCCGCCGCTGTTGCGACTGGTGCCGTCCATCTCGCGGCAACGCGGGGGCCTGACGCGGTCTGCCTCATGCTGGCGGCCGATCACCTGATCAACGACGCCGCCGCATTCTGCGTAGCTGCACGGGAGGCTGCATGCGCCGCAGAAACCGGGCGCATCATGACGTTGGGCATCAAGCCGACAGCGCCCGCCACCGGCTACGGATACATCGCGCCGGGAGACCCGATTGCGGGAACTGCATCCTTCGTGCTGCGCAAGTTCAAGGAAAAGCCGGATGCTACCACGGCTGCGGCCTATATTGGCGAGGGCTATCTCTGGAACAGCGGAAATTTCCTGTTCCAGCCCAAGGTTATGCTGGCTGAGCTTGAAGCGTATGTCCCGGCTATCCTCGCTGCCGCGAAGGGTGCCTATGACAAGGGCCAGCGGGATGCAGATTTCA
Organism: Hyphomicrobiales bacterium; assembly: GCA_031377545.1. Classification (GTDB taxonomy): domain Bacteria; phylum Pseudomonadota; class Alphaproteobacteria; order Rhizobiales; family Beijerinckiaceae; genus JADCCX01. The sequence continues at coordinate 3,553 of JANMFA010000378.1, forward strand.
TCCGCCTCGATGCCGACCTGTTCAAGACAGCGCCCAGGACCTCCATCGATTTTGCCGTCATGGAAAAAACATCCAAGGCGGGCGTCACGCCCTATGGCTCCGACTGGTCCGATATCGGCACGTGGGATGCCCTGTGGGAAGCCTCACCGCAGGATGATGCGGGCAATGTCATCTCAGGCGATGTGAAGACCATCGGTGTGCGCCGCAGCCTTGTTCAGAGCGATGGCACGCTGACGACCGTTGTCGGTCTCGAAGATGTCGTTGTGGTCGCCACAAAGGACGCCGTGCTGGTGTCGTCGCGGGCGCGCTCCGGCGAGGTCAAGGAGCTGGTGGCGGCGCTCCGGGCCGATGGTCGCAAGGAAGCGGACGAGCACAACCGCATGTTCCGGCCATGGGGCTGGTATCAGCGCATCGACATTGGGCCGCGCTTCCAGGCCAAGCGCATCCATGTGGTGCCTGGCGGCAGGCTGTCACTCCAGAAGCATTTCCACCGTGCGGAGCACTGGGTTGTCATCCAGGGCACCGCAGAGGTCACGGTGGACAAGAGCGTGTCCATGGTGCGCGAGAACGAGGCCATCCACCTGCCGCTGGGCTGTGTCCACCGCATGGTGAACCCTGGCAAGATTCCGCTGGAGATCATCGAGGTGCAGATCGGTTCGTACACAGGCGAGGATGACATTGTGCGCATTGAGGATGTGTATGGGCGTTGATCGTGGATTTCTCTGATAATCAGAGTTCCAGGCGAGAGAACCACTGGTTAGTGTCAAATTGATGGGCTTCAATCGCGCCTGAACGTGGCTATTGTCGGGGATATCACTGTCTTGATGGAGTGAGTGACCGCGATGCCATCGTCTCTGCCGCCTCCCGCTTTTGCCGCGCCCTATGCGCCTGACGATGAATCCATCGCCAGAGGCCTGCTCCAGCAGGCCACATTGCCGCTGGATGCCGAGCGGCGGATCGACCAGCGTGCTACCCGGTTGATCGAGGCGATCCGGGCGGCATCTGGCGGCATCGGCGGCGTGGAAGAGGTGCTGCGCGAGTACTCGCTCTCCACCAAGGAAGGCCTCGCCCTCATGGTTCTGGCGGAAGCGCTGTTGCGTGTGCCGGATTCAGCCACCGCGGACCGGCTGATCGAGGACAAGCTGGGACAGGGCGATTTCGAGCATCACCAGTCGAAATCCGACTCGCTGCTTGTCTCCGCCTCTGCCTGGGCACTTGGACTGACGGCGCGTATCATCCAGCCCGGCGAAACACCGGAGAGCGTCCTGGGTCTGATGGCTAAGCGGATCGGGCTTCCGGCGGTGCGCGGTGCCACCCGGCAGGCCATGCGCATCATGGGTTCGCATTTCGTGCTGGGCCAGACCATCGGCGAGGCGCTGGACAAATCAGGTGCCGGGGCTGCGCGGGCCTTCCGCTACTCCTTCGACATGCTGGGAGAGGGCGCGCGCACTGCAGCGGATGCCGAGCGCTACTTCCGGTCCTATGCCGATGCGATTGCTGCCATCGGCGCGCGCGCCGGCAATGAGCCGCTGCCGGCGCGGCCCGGAATTTCTGTGAAGCTCTCTGCGTTGCATCCGCGCTACGAGGCGGTCAGCGCCGCGCGTGTGATGCGGGAGCTGGTTCCGAAGGTCATTCGCCTTGCCGAGATGGCGAAGGCGCATGATCTCAACTTCACCATTGATGCCGAGGAAGCGGACCGGCTGGAACTGTCGCTGGATGTCATCGACCGTATCGTTGCTGCGCCATCTCTCGCCGGTTGGGACGGGTTCGGTATGGCGATCCAAGCTTACCAGAAGCGCGCGGCGGCGGTCATCGATCACATCGCGGCACTGGCCCGCGCCCATGACCGACGCTTCATGGTGCGGCTGGTCAAGGGCGCTTACTGGGACACTGAGGTGAAACGTGCGCAGGAGCGTGGTCTTGCGGGCTATCCCGTATTCACCCGTAAGGCGATGACGGACCTGAACTACATCGCCTGCGCCCGGCAGATGCTGGCGTTGCGCCCGCTGATCTACCCGCAGTTCGCCACGCACAATGCGCTGACCATCGCGACCATCGCCGAAATGGCGGATGGCCCCGAGGGATACGAATTCCAGCGCCTGCACGGCATGGGTGACGCCAGCTACAGGGCGCTGCTGGCCGATGACAGCCGTTTCGCCTGCCGCACCTATGCCCCGGTGGGAGGCCATCAGGATCTGCTGGCCTATCTCGTCCGGCGTCTGCTGGAGAACGGCGCGAACTCGTCCTTCGTGAGCGTGGCCGGGGATTCGGCCGTTCCGGTTGCCACGCTGCTGGTTCGACCCGCTGCCCGCGTCGGAGTTGCCGAAAAGGCGTCCAATCCAGGTATCCCTCTGCCATCACTGATGTTTGGCCAGGAACGACGCAATTCCGCAGGCCACGAGTTCGGACATCGTGAAAGTCTGGCGACGCTCGCGGCGGATGTCGCGGCCGCAGCCTCGCAAGCCCTGCCCGCTGCCCGCTCGCTCATCGACGGCAAGCCAGCCGCAGGTGCTCCTGTTCCGCTGGAATCGCCGATCGATGCCAGACCACTTGGTCAATGGGCCGGAGCGTCAGATGCGGATGTCCGCGCCGCGATGGCCGGTGCAGCACGCGCTTTCCGGTCATGGGATCGGACGCCGGTCCGGACCCGTTCCGCCGTCCTGGAGCGGCTGGGCGATCTTCTCGAGGCCCGTTCCGCCCCCTTGCTGGCTCTGCTGCAGGCCGAGGCGGGAAAGACACTGGACGACGCGGTGGCGGAACTGCGCGAGGCTGTCGACTTCTGCCGCTATTACGCCGGGGAAGCGCGCCTTCATTTCGACACCCCCCTGGCCTTGCCCGGACCGACGGGTGAGGACAATCGGCTCGTCTTGCGCGGGCGCGGCGTCTTTGTCTGCATCGCACCCTGGAATTTTCCATTGGCGATCTTTCTTGGCCAGATCGCGGCTGCGCTCGCCGCCGGCAATACCGTCGTGGCCAAACCGGCCCCGCAGACGCCACTCGTTGCGTTTCTGGCCGTGCGGCTCGCGCATGAGGCAGGTGTTCCGCCCGAAGCGCTGCAGCTCGTGCTGGGAGGCGGCGACATTGGAGCGAAGCTGGTCGCCGATCCCGCTGTCGCGGGCGTGGCCTTCACCGGCTCAACCACGACAGCACGGGCCATAAACCGCGCCCTGGCCGCCAAAGACGGACCCATCGTGCCGCTGGTCGCCGAGACGGGCGGGCTCAATGCCATGATTGTTGATGCAACCGCGCTGCCGGAACAGGTGGCCGATGATGTCGTGATGTCGGCGTTTCGCTCCGCCGGTCAGCGCTGTTCCGCACTGCGGCTGCTGTGCGTGCAGGAGGATGTCGCGGACAAGATCGTCGAGATGATCATCGGCGCGGCGCGCGAACTGAAGTCAGGTGATCCGCGCGATCTGTCGGTGCATGTTGGTCCGGTCATCGATGCTGCGGCGAAAGCGAGGCTTGACCGCCATGTCGCGGCGATGGCCGCACAACGGCGTATCGTCTATGCCGGTGAAGTGGCCGAGACGGGCGGCACCTTTGTCGCGCCCCATGTGATCTCGATCGAGAGTGTTGCTGGCCTGACGGAGGAGCATTTCGGCCCATTGCTGCATGTCGTGCGCTACAAGGCCAGCGACCTTGACCGTGTCATCGATGCGATTGGTGCCACCGGCTATGGCCTGACGCTGGGCATTCACTCCCGCATCGAGGAGACCATCCACCGCATCACCGAGCGTCTGTCGGTCGGTAACATCTATGTCAATCGCAACACCATTGGCGCGGTGGTGGGAGTGCAGCCCTTCGGCGGCTCCGGCCTGTCCGGCACCGGGCCGAAAGCGGGCGGACCGCATTACCTGATCCGCTTCGCCACCGAGCAGACCGTGACGGAGAATACAGCTGCAGCTGGCGGCAATGCCACGCTGATGACGAGCGGCGACGGGTGAGCGTGTTGATGTTTGCCGCCCGGCCTTGCCCTTGTTTTCTGGGAAACAGCCTATAGTGTGCCGCCGCCCCGGGTGCCCTTCCAGTCCGTCCGGGTGCGAGCAATAACGGAGTTTGTCGTCCCATGTCCCGTATCGTGATGGTTGGTTCGGGCTATGTGGGTCTGGTTTCGGGCGCGTGTTTCGCGGATTTCGGCCATGATGTGATCTGTGTCGACAAGGATGCAGCCTAGATCGCGCGGCTGGTGGCGGGCGTCATGCCCATCTTCGAGCCGGGCCTGGCCGAACTTGTTGCCAAGAATGTTGCGGACGGACGCCTGTCATTCAGCACCGATGTGGGTCTATCCGTTGCAGGTGCGGATGCCATCTTCATCGCCGTGGGAACGCCGTCGCGTCGCGGGGACGGGCATGCCGATCTGAGCTACGTCTATGCGGCGTCGAAGGAGATCGCGGCAGCACTGACCGGATACACCGTCGTAGTGACCAAATCGACCGTTCCTGTCGGCACTGGTGATGAGGTGGCGCGCCTGATCCGCGAAGCCCGGCCCGAGGCACAGTTTTCTGTGGTGTCCAATCCGGAATTCCTGCGGGAAGGGGCCGCGATCAGTGATTTCAAACGTCCCGACCGCATCGTGATCGGTGCGGAGGACGAGGCCGCGCGAGAGGTCATGCGCGAGATCTACCGCCCGTTGTATCTCAATCAGGCGCCGCTGCTCTTTACCGACAGGCGGACGTCCGAGTTGATCAAGTACGCCGGCAACGCATTCCTGGCGATGAAGATCACCTTCATCAACGAGATCGCGGATCTGTGCGAAGCGGTTGGCGCGGACGTGCAGCAGGTTGCGCGCGGCATTGGACTCGACAACCGGATTGGCGGGAAATTCCTGCATGCGGGCCCCGGCTACGGCGGTTCATGTTTTCCCAAGGACACTTTGGCGCTGATCAAGACAGCGCAGGATCATGGAACGCCGGTCCGCATTGTCGAAACCGTCGCCAGCGTCAATGACCAGCGCAAGCGTGCCATGGCGCGCAAGGTCATCCAGGCCATGGGTGGTGACGTGCGTGGCAAGCGCGTTGCAGTGCTGGGCCTCACCTTCAAGCCCAACACCGATGACATGCGCGATGCGCCTTCGATCACCATCATCCAGGGCCTTCAGGATCACGGGGCGACCGTCGCTGCCTATGATCCTGAAGGGATTGAGCAGGCGAAGCTGGTGCTGTCAGGCGTTGTCTATGCGCCCACTCCCTATGCCTGTATGGAGGGTGCGGATGCTCTTGTCATCGTGACGGAATGGGAACAATTCCGGGCGCTGGACATGCGCCGCATCAAGGAACTCCTGCGGGGCCCGCTGGTGATTGACCTGCGCAACATCTACACGCCAGAAGAGGTCCGCCGCCACGGGCTGACCTATGCCAGTATCGGGCGGCAATAGCGGACCAGCCTGACCCGATCGCACGCCATTGACATTCGCCCAAAAGAGTCGCGGATGGCAGTATTCAGAATACCGGACGAGATCACATCCTTTCCATGCACCCGCGTTCCATTGCCCCGACCACCCGTCGCATTGCCGTGATTGGCCTCGGCTATGTTGGCCTTCCCGTTGCCGTGTCCTTCGCGCGTTCCGGGGCCTCGGTGACGGGCTTTGACATTGCCGACTCACGCGTCACAGAACTGTGCGCCGGATTTGACCGCACGGGCGAGATCGATCCCGCCGATCTGAAGAATGACCGGCTCCGGTTCACGGCTGATTCTGACGACCTGAAGACGTGTGATTTCTTCATTGTAACTGTGCCGACGCCGATCGATGCGGCGAAACGGCCAGATCTCAGCATTGTGATCGCGGCCTCCCGCACCGTTGGCGCGGCCCTGAAGAAGGGCGATGTCGTCGTCTATGAATCCACGGTCTATCCCGGTGCCACCGAGGAGGACTGCATCCCCGTGCTGGAGCGCTGCTCCGGCCTTGTTGCAGGGGTCGACTTCGCCGTCGGCTACAGTCCTGAGCGCATCAATCCAGGGGATCGCTCGCACCGCTTCGAGACGATCATCAAGGTTGTCGCGGCACAGACGCCGCAGGCGCTGGAGACGGTCGCCGAGGTCTATGGATCCGTCGTGACCGCGGGGCTCCACCGCGCACCGAGCATCAAGGTTGCCGAGGCGGCGAAGGTGATCGAGAACACGCAGCGTGATCTCAATATCGCCTTGATGAACGAACTCGCGCTGATCTTTCACCGGCTTGGCATCGACACCAGTGATGTGCTGGCGGCTGCCGGGTCCAAGTGGAATTTTCTCCGGTTTACGCCGGGTCTCGTGGGCGGTCATTGTATCGGAGTGGATCCCTATTACCTCACGCACCGCGCCGAACAGTCGGGCTACACCCCGGAAGTGATCCTGGCGGGACGTCGCATCAACGATTCCATGGGAACCTGGGTCGCACGGGAATGCGTGAAGCGCCTCATGTCCGGCGGCGGTGGCAAGGTCGTCACGGTTCTGGGCATCACGTTCAAGGAAAACGTGCCGGATATCCGCAACTCCAGGGTCGTGGATATCATCAGCGAGCTGCGTGATTTCGGACTGACGGTGCAGGTCGCCGACCCGTTGGCCGTGAGCGAAGAGTGCGAGCATGAGTATGGATTTCCGCTGGTGCAACAGGGCAGTCTTGCTCCGGCGGATGCGGTCATTCTTGCCGTACCCCACCGGACCTACCTTGAGGGAGCATGGCCCCTGATGACGGCGCTGCTCAAGCCTGGGGCAGGGCTCGTGATCGACGTCAAGGCGGCATTGGATCGGAGTTCCGTTCCACCGACAGTTGATCTCTGGCGGATCTGACAGACAGTCCCCACCAGGTGTCCGTCGCAGGGTCTCCAACCGCGGCCCCATGCTCCAACAGTGCATAACAACTTAACGATGTTCCTTAGAACTTTTCTTAGGGTTTGCTGCGATACGATGGACTGAAGATCATCAGTCGCGAGCGTCATATGTGTATTTTGTGCAGCGGCAACCAGAGCGGTCAAGGCCTGTCCCTGCGCTATACGCCTTCAGTTCCGACCCCCCTTTACGGACAAGGCTCAACCTCAGGAGCATCAACCACAGGCCTGCAGAATACCGATGGCCTGATTTCAGGTTTCCGCTGGGCCTCCACCACCCTCACCTTTGCGATGCCTGCAACCACGGCCTCCTATCCCGAGTACAATGCGGCCACGGACGAAACCGGTTCATTCGCACCGATCACCGGAACACTGGCAACAGCGATCCGCGCGGTTATGAGCCACGTCTCGCAGTACACCGGTCTGGCCATCACCGAAATCGCTAACGGCAGTCTTGCCAATATCCGCGTCGGTCGCACCGGCGACACGAGCACCGCCCATGCCTATCTGCCCGACGGCTCCGGCTTTGGCGGTGATGTCTGGATGGGAACCAGCACCGACTACGATGCGCCAGTGCGGGGGGACTATGCCTGGGTAACGGTCCTCCATGAAGTTGGCCATGCACTGGGCCTGAAGCATTCCCACAGCTTTATTGGCGGAACAGGCCCGCTCGCGGAAGATGTCGGTGTTACCAATCTGCCCGTTCCTGCTGCCAGGGACAGCCTTGAATACACGGTGATGTCCTATCGCTCCTATGCCAACCAGGATCTGGTCGTTTTTGACACCTATACCAACGAAGCGGCGGGCTATCCGCAATCCCTGATGATGCTGGATATCGCTGCCCTGCAATCGATGTACGGCGCGGATTTTACCACCAACAGTACGAACACAACCTACACCTTCTCGTCGACGACCGGCCAGATGTCGATCAATGGTGTCAGCGAAGGTGCGCTGGCGGGCAACCGTATCTTCCGGACGATCTGGGATGGCGGCGGTACGGATACTTACGATTTCGCGAACTACACCTCAAACCTGCAGGTCAATCTGACCCCCGGCGCATACTCGCTGCTGTCGAGCGTGCAGCGCGCCAACCTGGGCAACAGCAACTTTGCAGCAGGCAACGTCTACAACGCGCTCCAGTACAATGGCGATGCGGCCTCCCTCATCGAAAACGCTATCGGCGGATCGGGCAATGATTCGATAACCGGCAACGTGGCCTCCAACACCATCAGGGGCAATGCGGGCGACGACACGATAGAGGGCGGTGATTCGAACGACATCCTTATGGGTGACGCGGATGACGACCTTCTTTCCGGTGGCGAAGGCAACGACATGCTGTTCGGTGGCCTGGGAGCCGATGTCCTGGCTGGTGATACCGGCTTCGACTACGCCCGCTACGATGACGCGGCTTACGGTGACATCACGGTGTCGATGAACTCCGCCGCCAATGCGATCATCGGGACCAATGCCGCGGCGGGCGACAGCTTCAGCGGCATCGAAGGGCTGATCCTGGGCGGCGGCAATGACTGGATCTACGGCGATGTGGCCTCGAACTACATCTACGCCCAGGGCGGCAATGACAACCTCTTCGGGTCACTGGGGGCGGATTATCTCGACGGCGGCACGGGCTTTGACTACGCCCGCTTCGACGATGCCTCCTACGGCGCGCTGCAGGCCGATCTGGCTGGTGCGAACTCCAACACCGGGGCGGCGGCTGGCGACACCTATGTCAACATCGAGGGGCTGATCCTCACCGGCTTCGGTGACACCGGCTACGGCAACAGCGGTGCCAACTACCTCTATGGCCTTGGCGGCAATGACACGCTCTATGGCCGCGAGGGCGCTGACAACATCGACGGCGGCATCGGCAACGACAGCATGATCGGCGGCACCGGCAACGACGTGTTCTGGTATCGGGGAGCGGGCTTCGGGCGCGACACCGTGCAGGAT
>JANMFA010000382.1:0-1818 GCA_031377545.1 Hyphomicrobiales bacterium
GCCGTGGATCGTGGGGACGCCCGGGTGGTGCGGCAACAGCTCCAGGCCTTCTTTCCGGACGCCGCGTTCTTGCCCAACCAGGGCAGCCTCGAACAGGCATGGCCGGGCGGCGTACGGGCCCAGGAGAACAAGCGCATCGTCATTGGCACATGGGGCGGTGACTATGCACGGCTGCTGGCGAAGAACATCGAAGCGCCGTTGCTCGTCACCAAGGGATTCGAGCTTGTGCAGGACCAGGCATCCGATGCGCCTCGCCGTGCCAAGCTGATCGCTGAAAAGCGGTTGCCGCGCGGCACCAGCGACGTGCAGGCGCTCTCTGCCGTCAACGTGGCTGAAATGGTGGCGCAGGGCACGCTGGAGAAGATCGACTACAGCCAGATCCCCAATGCGAAGAACCTGCTGCCCGTGCTGAAGTCCGAATACTCGATTCCCCACATCTATTCGGGCCTTGTGATCCTCTACAATCCCAAGATGATCGCCAAGGCCCCGACGAGCTTCGGGGATCTGTTTGACCCGGCCAACATGGGGAAGGTCGGTGTCATCGACATCCAGTACATCTACACGATGCTTGCGGCCTCGCTTGCCGCCGGCGGGACCGTTTCGAACTTCGAACCCGGCAAGCCAAAGCTGATGGCACTGAAGGCGGGTGGCGTGAAGGTCTATCCGACCAACGAAGCGCTGGCGCAGGCGCTCAAGACCGAAGAAATCGGCATGTGCATCATGTGGAAGGCCCGTGCCGTGCAATGGCAGAATGCAGGCATTCCCGTGCAGGCCGTGGCACCGAAGGAGGGCGTGCTGCTTTTCGTCTCGGAATTTGCCATTCCCCGCAACGCCCAGAACAAGGCAGGTGCCTATGCCTACCTCAATGCGGCGCTCGATCCTGCACCACAAGCGGCGTTCGCCGTGGATTTCGGCTACAATGCCACAGTGTCGAACGCCGTTGTGGCGGCCGATCTCGACGCCCGCATCGGCTTCACCGAGGAAGAGCGCAAGCGCCTGATGAACCCGGACAACGACTACATCACCAAGAATGACTCGGCGCTGAAAGAGTGGTGGGACAAGTCGTTCAAGGGTTGATCGGCATGAACGCCGGAGAACGCCCATCCCTCGCGGCTGTTCTCATCGGCCCGGCCACCGCCTTCGTCATTCTGATGATGGCGGTGCCGCTGCTGATCCTGCTGCGCTACAGCTTCAACGCCTTCGAGCCCGGCAAGGGCATGGCGGATGCCGTGACGTCGGCGAACTACGTCAAGTTCTTCACCGATCCGTTTTACCTCGCCGTGCTGTGGCGAACCCTGCGCGTGGCACTGGTCTCAACACTGCTGTGCCTGATCCTCGGCTTTCCGCTGGCCTACTGGCTGGCCCGCATGCAGTCGGACTGGAAGAACATCCTCATCATCCTGATCGTGCTGCCGCTCTTCGTGGGCAATGCGGTGCGCGCCGCCGGTTGGATGGCGATGTTCGGCAACAAGGGCTTCGTCAACGCCTCGCTGATGGCGCTGGGGATCACCAGTGAACCGCTGACCATCATGTACACCGAATTTGCCGTGATCATCGGCATCACGGCGGTGAACCTGCCGTTCATGGTGTTGACCTTGCAAAGCGTGATCGAGGGGATCGACCGCAATGTCGAGGAGGCAGCGTTCAATCTCGGCGCCACGCCGATGCGGATGTTTTCCCGCGTGCTGCTCCCACTCGCGATGCCGGGCGTGCTCGCCGGGACGATCCTGACGTTCATTCTGGCGATGAATGCCTATGCGACGCCGGTGCTGCTCGGCGGGCCGCGCTTCCAGATGATGGCGCCGCTCGTCTACGGCC
>JANMFA010000399.1:0-2165 GCA_031377545.1 Hyphomicrobiales bacterium
AGCGTTCGCAGAGATGGCTTGGGCGAGGAACCAAGCTGCAGCTGCCACTGCGGGGGCTATAAGTGTCTTCGGCATGAAAAACTCCGACGTATCGATCTGGCACGCGCCCGCCCCGCTGAGTTTACGTCCAGCGTGCAAGAGTGGTTTGATCCGTTTGCGGATTGACGAAAGCTCCAAGGTAAGCGTGCGATGTATTTCTTGCAATGACATCTGACGCCAGACAGCCGGGCCGGTCGCAAAGACGCAAATGGCACCGCTTTTGGCCATTTGCGGCGTTCATCGTCATCGCGTGTTTCCAGCGCCTCCCAGTCGTAGGCTCTCTCCAGGACGCGGGTTCCGCTCCTCCCAATTCAAAACCGTCAGCTCCAGGGGCGCACTTGGGACAGTTCCGCGGCAGCGCCCGAAGCAAAGGTGTATCACAGGTCTTCGCTCTCCGTTTCAGCGAAGTACAGGCGCATTGCCTCCTCTTGGGCAATGTCATAGGCAGTTCTTCCATGCATTGGCTGGCGGAACTCATCAGAGTCATCGGGCAGAGCAAGCTGTTCCTCTCGGCTAGGATGAAACGATGATCAGGATTCTTTGAAGAACGAAGGCAAGAAATGACCGCACCCGCTTGCCCCATCTGCCTCGGACATGCCTTCGGCGCGTTCAACAACCGGCCGCAAGCGCAATGTCTGACCTGCGGATCGTTGGAACGCGGGCGCTATCAATGGCTTGTGTTTCATAAGCGCGTTGTTCTTCGACCCGGCGCTGTCGTCGGGCATTTCGCGCCCGAGCGCTTTTTCTTGGATCATTTCGCAGGCCGGCGAGATGTTACCTATCGGGCATTCGACAAGTATCCTCAGCACTACCGGCATGCGCAGGTCAAGGTGCGCGAGCTTGATCTGTGCACGGATATGGAGGCCTTGCCGCCAGCCTCTTTCGACCTCCTGCTGCACAGCCATGTCCTTGAGCATCTGCCCTGTCATGTGGAGCCCGTTCTCCGCAACATGAAGCGCCTGCTCAAGCCTGGCGGCGTCATGCTCTTCTCGGTTCCGATCGATGGGGAGCTTTCAAGCGAAGGTATCGATCCTCCGAAGAATGCCGAGGAGATGAGCATGCGGCAACGTCAGGGCGATCATCTCCGGATTTTTGGTCGGCGCGACTTTCCGGACGAACTCGCCCGTATCCTGGGATCGGACTGCCTCGTCCGGCAGAAGGACCTGTTCACAGACGATGAAATGCTGGCGGCGAATGTGCCCGTCGCTCGCAAGGGAGAGCCGAACGGCAAGAGCGTTTTCCTCTACGTGAAGGATTGACGGCACCGTCGGTCAGCGGATTGTGGATCAGGAGCCCTTCAACAGGCGGCAGATGTCGGGGCTCGCAACGTCCTCGCAGTTCGGCCCTCGGGCGAAGTTATCGTAGAACACCCGCCAGTGGTCCTTTTGGCCGCCATCGCGATATGGGCCGAACTTGAAGTAAAGATTTTGCCCGAGTTCCGGTCCTTCGTGCCCGATTCGGCCGGTGCATGAGGCGATCCACGCGCCATTGGCGATGATCTCGATCTCGCCATCGCCGCGCGGCCCCGGCTTGACCTTAAACACGAAGTCGATCCAGCGGGCGTCAACCTTCGGCAACTTTCCGCCGCGCTGCGTCACCTGCACATCAGGCGCGCAACTGTCAAAGCCCTCCAATCCCTTCGCACTTCCATCAGCCGACGTGGCGATCAGTAGCCTGGTCTGTTTCGCGCGCACGCGCTGCATAGCTGGGGCTGGTGCGCCGGAACGGGAGAACGTTTCTTCACCCGGCGTGCGTATCCGGGTCGGCATTGCATCGCTATCGATTGTGATCGCGAACTCACCACGGATGATCCTGATGCCCAGGAAAGGACTATAGTCGCCTTCGGCATTCGGATTGATGGTGCGCTTCCACTGCGCCACCATGTAGCGGTGGTCGGCCGAGGGTGGAGGATCGTCGAGCTTCATCGAGAACGCATACCAGACGGTCTGGCCGTAGGTCGCGCGCACGCTGATGTGCTCCCATACCTCCGCGCGCTCGCTGCAGCCTTCCTGGCCTGGCAGGCATTGCGGGGCAACCGTGAGCTCGAGCGCCTTGGCGCCGGTCCGCACGATCTCGGACTGGAAGCGGAACGTTCCGGCCCGCTGCTCCAAATTGTCCTTGTAGAA
>JANMFA010000364.1:0-3157 GCA_031377545.1 Hyphomicrobiales bacterium
GGGTCGAGGCGTCCGGTTAGTGGGCCTCCTGGCCATTCGGCGGTGACCCCTGATTTGAGGTGAACGTGCAGCCACCCGGATGCCCCGCATGACGGGCAATGAGCGCCAGAAATGCGAGCTGCGTGCGGCCATTGCCATCACGGAATGGATGCACGGCATTCAGTTCCGCGAGACAATGGGCGGCTTTCTCGCCAAATTCATTCACGGGAAGGCCTTTGGCAAAGACCTGCTCCAGAGGGTTGCGGAATATGCGACCCATCTCTGACGCGATATTCTCGGGATAGCAGAACATGCTGTTATTCCTGGAGATGCGGATGGTACGGAAGCGCCCTGCCCATCGGTAGATATCCCCGAAGATATGGCGATGGACAGCGCAGTAGTGCTTTATGTCCAGAACTCCGGCGGGCAGTGCTTCTGAAAATCTCTGTGCTGTGGCATCGGCTTCAAAAGCATCAAGCTGGGACTGATCCCTCAGACCGAGCCGATTTTTCAGGACCGTCGTGCCCTTGTAGCAATAGGGATCGACATGCGCTTCATACAACCGGATCAGGCCTTTCGGCGATGCTTGGAGGTGATTGCGGCACGTCTCTGTTCACTCGAAAGGCCGTCACGTTCAAAAGCCGCAAACATCCTGTGGCTCTCTTGCGTGAGTCTTATGCCCTCAACAGCACTGATCCGGGCAAAACCCTCAAGGCCGAGGGTCAGCATCTTCTGCTGTGCATGCGCTGCCGGTTTTCTGATCATGCTCATGGTGCAATTATTCCATGGAGCAACAGGCAAAGCAACGTGGTGATCACCCCGCCAAATCCACCACCCCCAACCCCCGCCTCACCCCCCAACCCCAAACCGTATTCCGCAACAGACACGCAATCGTCATCGGCCCCACGCCACCCGGCACCGGCGTGATTGCGTTTGCTACCTCAGCCGCTTCCGCGAACGCCACATCCCCCACGAGACGCGTCTTGCCGGGTTCCGCACCCGCCACCCGGTTGATGCCCACATCGATGACGATGGCACCGGGTTTGATCCAGTCCCCCCGGTTCATCTCGGGGCGGCCCACGGCGGCAACCAGAATATCCGCGCGGCGGCACAGCGCGGGTAGGTCCTTCGTGCGGGAATGCGCGATGGTCACGGTGCAGTCCTCAGTCAGCAGCAATTGCGCCATCGGCTTGCCCACGATGTTGGAGCGCCCGACCACGACCGCCTCCAGACCTGCAAGGTCCGCCCGCACCGACTTCAGCAGCATCAGCGAGCCCAGCGGCGTGCAGGGCACGAAGGCGTTCTGTCCATTGGCGAGACGCCCGACATTGACTGGATGGAACCCGTCGACATCCTTGGCGGGGTCAATGGCCTCGATCACCTTGTCCGCGCTGATGTGCTTCGGCAGCGGCAGCTGCACGAGGATGCCATCGACGGCGGGATCGGCATTCAGCCGCGCCACAAGCGCCAGCAGGTCTGCCTCGGAGGTGGTGTCGGGCAGCATATGCTCGAAGGAGCGCATCCCGGCTTCAACCGTGCGCTTGCCCTTGTTCCTCACATAGACGCGGCTCGCCGGATCATCGCCCACCAGCACCACGGCCAGGCCGGGCGGGGCGTGGCCCTGCGCCACGTGGCTCGCCACCACGGCCCCGATACGGGCGCGGAGTGTCTCGGAAAAGGCGTTGCCGTCGATGATCGTCGCCATGGAACTCTCTCAAGCTTTGCGTGTGGCGAGATACACGCCCAGCGCCGTCAGCACCATGCCGGTGATCTGCATGCCATTCAACGTCTCGCCGAACAGCAGCCACGCCTGCACGGCCACGGTGGAGGGCACGAGGTAGATCAGCACGGACACGCGCGTCACCTCGCCCCGGTTGATCATCATCAGCATGATCGCGATGGTGAAGACCGAGAGCACGAGGACAGACCACGCCAGCACGGCATAGAGTGTCAGGCTGTGATCGAAATGCAGTTGTTCCGTCGCCAGCGCGATGGGCAGCACGACAACCAGCGCGCCCAGATACTGCACGGAGGTCACGGTGCGCAGGTCCGCACCCGCCACGAAGCGCTTCTGGTAGAAGCTGCCCGCCGTCACGCCCACCATGCCGATGACGTTGATGCCCAGCGCCAGCCACGCTGCCTCGCCCGTGCCGCCCAAGACCACGCCCAGCTTGGGTGAGAGCACCAGCATCACGCCGAACAGCCCGACAGCCACGCCAAGCCATTGCCTGGGGGTAATTGTCTCCCGCAGGAGATACGGTGCCAGCAGCGCCGTCAGCAGGGGTTGCAACGCTGCGAGCAGGCCGGAAATGCCGGCGGACAGCCCGTGCTTCACCGCCCACCAGACGCCACCGAGATAGATGCCGTGCAGCAATACGCCCGAGACGAGCGCATGCAGCCAGGCCCGCCGACCGTGCGGCCATGGCGCCCGTACGACCAGGGCAAACAGCCCGATGACGACGGCAGCGCAGGCAAAGCGAATGGAGAGAAACCACAGGGGATCAGCATGCGGCGCAGCAAACTTCGCCGAAATCCACCCCGTGGACCAGAAGAAGACGAACAGGGCAGGGGTGGCAAGGAGGAAAAGGCGTTGCATCTTTACTTTCGCTTCTCCCTCGGGAGAAGCTGGCAGGCGGAGCCTGACTGATGAGGGAGAACTTCCGTGCGCAGGGATTTGCCCTCATCCGCCCCGCAAGAGCGGGGCACCTTCCCCCACGGGGGAAGGGGACAGCCCGACCTCACCGCGCCATCTCCTTCAGCGCCAGCCGGATCAGCGCCTCCGTCTTGGGATCATCCCCCGCCACGCGCATCGCGGCGGCTACGGCGGCAGAGGCCTGCGCCTGCTGGTAGCCCAGGTTCACCAGCGCGGAGATGGCCTCGACGGCGGGCCTCGGCGCACGGTTCTCGCCGACATCGCCCTGCAGTTTCATCACAGCGGGATCAACGGAGCCGAAGGCGGGCGCCTTGTCCTTGAGATCGAGCACGATGCGCTCCGCCAGCTTCTTGCCCACGCCCGGTGTGCGGGTGATGCTGGCCACATCCTTCAGCGCGATGGCGGATGCGAGATCGCCGGGCTTGAAGGTGGAGAGAATGGCCAGCGCCACTTTCGTGCCCACGCCCTGCACGTTGAGAAGAATGCGGAACCACTCGCGCTCGGTGTCGCTGGCGAAACCGAAGA
>JANMFA010000456.1:0-5930 GCA_031377545.1 Hyphomicrobiales bacterium
TCATGACCATCACTGCGTTGCTGGTCGTGCTGGGTGCAGCGGCGCTCATGAGCATGGTCGGCATGTCGATGGCGCTGGGTGCGTTTCTCGCCGGAATCCTGCTGGCGGAATCGAATTTCCGGCACGAGCTGGAGGCTGATATCGAGCCATTCCGGGGGTTGCTGCTCGGCCTGTTCTTCATGTCCGTCGGCATGCTGATCGACCTGCGCTATGTTTGGCAGAACCTGGGCTATGTGCTCCTGCTGACCGCTGGCCTGATCCTCGTCAAGTTCGCCGTCAACTGCGCCATCGGGATGATCGAGAAGGCACCCGCGAACTCCTATCTGCGCGCTGCCAGCATCCTCACTCCGGCAGGTGAATTCTCCTTCGTCATCCTGCCGCTGGCGGCCACGCTCGGCATTCTTTCCGGCAATGACCAGAAGCTGTTCATGGCGGTGGCGGCATTCTCGATGATGCTGGGGCCACTGGTTTCAAAGGTTGTGGATTCCTATGCCCAGCATCTGGAGAAGCAGAAGAATCTCGCCGGGCCGGGCATCGAAGAGGATTTTGCGGATGCCAAGGGACGGGCGCTCGTCATCGGCTTTGGCCGCTTCGGCCAGCTCGTGAACCAGATGCTGCTGACATCAGGCACCGATGTCACGGTCATCGACAACGACATCGAGATGATCGAAGCCGCCGGTTCCTTCGGCTTCAAGGTCTATTATGGCGATGGCCAGCGGCTCGATGTGCTGCGTGCCGCGGGTGCGGAGAGCGCCGAAGTCATCTGCATCTGCATCGACAACCAGGAAGCCGCGGTTCACATCACCGAGATCGTGAGCGCGAATTTCCCGTCGGCTCGCCTCGTGGTCCGCGCCTTTGATAGGCGCCATGCGCTGGAATTGATGCGCCATGAGCCGGATGTGGTGGTGCGCGAGACCTTTCATTCCGCCCTCGAACTCGGGCGCAGGACTTTGCTGGCGCTGGGCCGCAGTGACGGTGAGGCAAGCGATACGCTGGAAGAAGTGCGCAAGCGCGATCTCAAGCGGCTCGAGATGCAGTTCGACAGCGAGGATATCAAGTCTGGCTCTCATCTCACCCACAAGCAGGCGGTGCGCCAGTCCGTGAAGCCCACGCCGCTGGATGAGCCGGTGAAACCATCGCGTGGTCTGACTCCGGAAACCCAGGAGGTGCTGGATCAGGCAGTAAAGGCTGCGGCCGCCGAGAAAGTCAGCTGATGCCCGATTCCGCCGCGTCGCCCGAGGCGCAAGTCGCGTCTGCCGACAGGGTTCCGTCGCAAAAGCCGGATGCCGTGTTCACGCACGGATCAACCATGGGCCATGTGACGCGCATGACCTTGACCGGCTCCATCGGTCTCATGGCGATCTTCGCCGTCGATTTCCTCAGCCTGCTCTATGTCTCCTGGCTCAAGGACGAAGCGCTGACGGCGGCGGTGGGGTATGCCTCGGTCGTCCTGTTTTTCATGACCTCGGTGAACATCGGTTTCATGATTGCGGCCACGGCGCTGACCGCGCGGCGACTTGGGATGGGCAGCAAGGCATCGGCCCGTGAGATCGCGGGCTCGTCCATGGGCTGGATGCTGGTTACAGCCGCTGTGCTCGTCGCGATCATGATCCCGCTTCTGCAGCCGATTTTGGGCTTGCTTGGTGCCAGCGGCGCCGTGGCGGATGTGGCACATACCTATCTGCTGATCACGCTGCCCTCCAATCTGCTGATGGCAATCGGCATGGGATTCTCGGGCATCCTGCGTGCGGTGGGTGATGCCAAGCGGTCCATGTATGTGACGCTTGCGGGCGGGATCGTTACCGCCATCGTGGACCCGATCCTGATCTTCGGACTGGGCCTTGGCATCAACGGAGCGGCGATCTGTGTGGTGATCTCGCGCGCGGTCTTTGCCCTTGTCGGGTGGCACGGAGCGGTGACGGTCCACAACATGGTGGCAAGGCCTTCCGCATCAGTGATGGTGGCAGATGGTCGGGCCATCTCGGCGATTGCCGCACCTGCCATCCTCACCAACATCGCCACGCCCTTCGCCACCGCTGTTGTGGCGCGCATCGTCTCCGACTACGGCGCATGGGCGATAGCGGCCAATGCCGTGATCGACCGGATCATCCCCATCGCTTTCGGGGCGCTGTTTGCCCTGTCGGGCGCTGTCGGGCCGATCCTGGCGCAGAACTGGGGTGCCGGGATGTTCCACCGCATGCGCGCCACCATGCGCGACAGTTTCATCTTCGCGGCGCTCTATGTGCTGGCAAGCTGGATCGTCCTTGTGCTGTGCCGCCAGTGGATCGTCGATCTGTTCCAGCTCAAGGGGCCTTCGGCGGACGGCGTGATCTTCTTTTGCTGGATCAGCGGTCCCATGTGGTTCTTCATCGGACTGCTGTTCACCGCCAATGCGGCGTTCAACAATCTCGGTTTCCCGCTCTATTCAACGGCCTTGAACTGGGGCCGCGCCACCATCGGCACCATCCCGTTCGCCTGGGGCGGCGCGCAGCTCTATGGCTATGAGGGCGCGCTGGCCGGCATGGCGCTTGGCTCCGTGCTGTTCGGAATCGTGGGCGCACTCCTTGCGCTCCGCGTCGTCGGCAAGCTGGAGCGGGCGCGCCAAGTCGCCCATGGGCCGCACGCGACGCCGGTTGCGCAAGCCGATGGCGCGGCCTAACCTTTCGCCAACGCAAGGAAGGACGGCGCCATGAACAACCTCTTCGAGATGATGATGCAGGCGCAGGGCGGCAACGCCATGCAGAACATGGCGCGCCAGTTCGGACTCGCCCCCGAGCAGGCGCAGAGCGCGGTGGAATCGCTGCTGCCTGCCTTTCAGGTCGGCATGCAGAACCAGGCGGACAACATCGACGGGCTCCAGAAGATGATCCAGATGTTCGGCGGCGGACAGCATGCCAACACGTTCGATGCCGATGGTGACGGCATCCCGGACAACGCCGCGCAGCAGGGCAATGACGTGCTGGGCCAGCTGTTTGGCAACAAGGAAGTCTCCCGCGCCGTGGCCGCGCAGGCCGAAGCCACCAGCGGCGTCAGTGCCGCCATCCTGAAGCAGATGATGCCGGTGATCGCCAGCATGCTGATGGGCGGCATGTTCAAGGGCGCGACGAACAATGGCCTTGGCGGCCTGATGGGCCAGGCCATGCAGGGTGGATTGGGCAACATGATGGGCCAGATGATGGGTGGTGGCCAGCCACAGGCACAGGCTCAAAATCCGATGGGCAATATGATGGGTGGCGGCTTCATGGGTGGAATGCTCGGCAACATCTTTGGCGGCCTGCTGGGCGGCGCAAAGCCCGCGCCCCCGCCACCGCAAGACCCGATGATGGCGGGTCTCGATATGCTGAAAGGCATGTTCCAGACCGGCCAGCAGGTGCAGAAGACCCAGATGGACGGGCTGCAGCAGATCTTCCAGCAGTTCGGCGGGCGGAGTTAGCGACAGCCCAGGTCACGAAGCCACTTGTCATAACATCCGTAATAACGTAATAACTTTCGTTATTACGGAGCATGTCATGACCAAGCGGACCGAACTGCCGAAGGATCAGGACTTCACCACCCTCAAGGTTGTGCAGATCGGCAATTCGCTGGGAGTCGTGCTGCCGCGCGATGTGCTGGACGAGTTGAACGTGGAGAAGGGGGACAAACTCTTCATCACGCGCTCGCCCGAGGGCTACCGCTTCACCCGCAACGATCCGGAATTCGAGCGCCGCATGGGCCTTGCCCGTGAGATCATGCGGCGACGGCACAATGTGCTGCGCGAACTCGCGAAATAGCGGGTGCAACCATGGCTGAATATCGCTGGCTGGACCGCGAGATCAATCTCGCGATCCACGAGGAGCAACTGGCGCATCACGGCGGAGGCGTGGGCATCCGCGACGAAGGCCTGATCGATTCAGCCCTCGGACGGCCGCAGAACCTTGCCGCGTATAATCCCGACGCCGATCTCTGTGATCTGGCGGCAGCCTATGCCTATGGCATCGCCATGAACCACCCGTTCATCGACGGCAACAGGCGCACGGCTTATGTGACGATGGAACTGTTCCTGATCGAGCACGGCATGCTGCTGATGGCGGACGATGGCGACGCCGTGGTGACGTTTCTCGGGTTGGCTGGAGGCGAAATCAGCGAAGAGCAGTTGGCCGCGTGGATAAGGGGAAATGTGGAAGTGGTGGGGGGATGAGCTTTTCCTTCTCCCTAGGGAGAAGGTGGCCGCCCCTTGGCGGACGGATGAGGGTGAATCCCTGCACTCCGGGATTCACCCTCATCCGACCTGCTCCGCAGGGCACCTTCCCCCAGGGGGGAAGGACAGCCAGCAGCACCCCCCCATCCTTCCGGACCGGAGTTTCAGGTTCGCTCAGCAATCGCCGGGATGGTTCCATCCTCCGGTTGAGGGGTCGCGCAGTTCTGAGAGGTTTGTGCTACCCCTCATCCGACCTTCGCAAACGCGTAGGCCACCTTCTCCCGCAAGGGGAGAAGGAAAGCGCACCTCACCCCATCGCCTCCAGCTCCACAATCATCCCCTCGATCATGTTCAATCCAATCTGCCAGAACGCCGGATCCTTCGCATCCAGACCAAACGGCTTGAGCAATTCGCCGTAAGGCTTCGCACCACCGGCTTTCAGCAGATCGAAATAATGCTCCACGAAGCCGGGGTGCGCCTTTTCATAGACGCCGTAGAGCGAGTTCACGAGGCAATCGCCGAAGGCATAGGCGTAAACGTAGAACGGCGAGTGGATGAAATGCGGGATATAGGCCCAGAAGGTCTCGTAGCCCGGATGGAACTTGATGGCGGGGCCGAGGCTTTCCCCCTGCACGCTCATCCACAATTCGCCCAGTTGCTCGGATGTCAGCTCGCCTTCCTTGCGCGCCTCATGCACCTTGCGCTCGAAGGAGTAGAACGCGATCTGGCGCACCACGGTGTTGATCATGTCCTCCACCTTGGAGGCCAGCATGGCCTTCTTCTGCTTGGGATCGGTGATGGCCGCGAGCAGCTTGCGAAAGGTCAGCATCTCGCCGAAGACGGAGGCCGTTTCCGCCAGCGTCAGCGGGGTAGGGGCCATCAGCGCGCCTTGCGGGGCCGCCAGCACCTGATGCACGCCGTGGCCCAGTTCATGGGCAAGGGTCATCACATCGCGCGGCTTGCCCTGGTAGTTCAGCAGCACGTAGGGATGCGCGGAGGGCACGGTGGGATGCGCAAAGGCACCGGGCGATTTGCCTGGCCGCGTCGGAGCATCAATCCAGCCCTCATCGAAGAAGCGCCTGGCGATGCCGGACATTTCCGGGGAAAACCCGGCATAGGCCGTCAGCACCATGTCCTTGGCTTCACTCCAGGGAATGGCGCGCTGCTCCACCTTCGGCAGCGGCGCGTTGCGGTCCCAGTGGTTCAACTGCTCCACTCCGAACCATTTGGCCTTGAGCTTGTAGTAGCGGTGCGACAGGCGCGGATAGGCCTCGCGCACGGCGGACACCATGGCTTCCACGACCTCGGGTTCGACGCGGTTGGAAAGGTGGCGGCTCTCCGAGATGTCCTTGAAACCACGCCAGCGGTCCGCGATTTCCTTGTCCTTGGCCAGCACATTGGTGATCAGCGTGAACAGGCGGATGTTGTCGCCGAAGGTTTTCGCCAGCGCTTCCGCGCCCTTGCGGCGCTGCTTGCCGTCCGTGTCCTGCAGCAGGTTCAGCGTCGGTTCCAGCGGGATGCTCTCGCCGTCGATCTCGAACCGCAGCGAAGCGATGGTTTCGTCGAACAGCCGGTTCCAGGCACCGCGCCCGACCACGGATTTCTCGTGGAACAGCTGCTCCAGCTTGTCGTCGAGCTGATAGGGTTTTTCCTTGCGGATATCCTCCAGCCACGGCGCATAGTGGGCGAGCGGCTGCTGCTGCATCGCCTTGTTGATCACAGCATCGTCGATGCGGTTCAGTTCCAGCGTGAA
>JANMFA010000490.1:0-3664 GCA_031377545.1 Hyphomicrobiales bacterium
GAGGCGCAGGTCATCCCTGAACCAGACAATCACTATTCCTTCGGACGGCGGCTTGCCATCAACCATATCTCGCATATCCAGACCAATTCCACTTTGGTGATGGTTACGCTGGCGGCACGCATACGGATTATCGAGCTTGGCGGAACGATCACACCAGCGACAAAAGACCACGAGATTTCAGAAGGTTGGCTCCCCGGGCAGGATTCGAACCTGCGACCAATCGATTAACAGTCGATTGCTCTACCGCTGAGCTATCGAGGAATGCAGTCGGCGTATAGCAGGCTTGGCGCGTGTTGCAAGCGTTTGAACCGTGGAAATTCAGCACTTCCCGTGCACAAGCAAGGTTGCGCGTCAGCCCGGCCTGTGGCTATACGGGCGCGTGGCGGTGACGCCGCGCCAAACGGTGGCCTCGTGGCGGAATGGTTACGCAGAGGACTGCAAATCCTTGCATCCCGGTTCGATTCCGGGCGAGGCCTCCAATCTTTGGCGTGGTGTGGCAACGATCAAACGCTGTGGGGGCCTTCCGATCCATGAATGACTTTGCCCATGACTGATTTTGTCGCCATTCGCCGAAATATGGTCGATACGCAGCTTCGCACCTATGATGTGAACAGCAAGCGTCTTCTGGATGCTGTCGAGATGGTCGGTCGCGAGCACTACGTCCCTGCTGACGTTGCTGGTCTGGCCTATGCGGATCAGTCCGTCACCATCGTAGCGGGGGAGGGAGTGACGCGCCCCCTTCTGCAGCCCATGGTTTTGGCGCGCATGATCCAGGCCGCCGATGTTCAGCCGGGCGAAACCGTTCTCAGCGTTGCGGGCGGAACCGGCTATGGATCGGCAGTGATGGCCGCAATGGGCGCGTCGGTCACGCATCTGGAATCGAGCGATCTCATGGCTTCACTCGCCCGCCGAGCCCTTCTGGCCGATGGCGTGCAGTCCATTCCTGTCACAACAGGTAATTTGGCCAATGGCCCCGAGGCCGGTGGTCCATTTGACGTCATCCTGATCGAAGGAAGCATCGATTCCGATCCTGTACGCCTTCTCGGTCGGCTGACCGACGGCGGGCGCCTCGTTGCTGTGCTGGGCCGAGGCCGCGCGGGTCGCGTGATGGTTTTCCAGAGAGCTGGCGACACCATTGGCAGACGAAATGTCTTTGATGCTTCAGCAGCTTCGCTGTCGGCGTTCCAGCCCGCTCCGGGCTTCAACTTCTGACCGCAGCTGTCATATTTTTGCGCCACCCCGAATGAATTCGGCGAGAGCGGGAATGAAAGGCTCTCGAGCGTACCAATCTGGTGTTTACGAATGAACGGTGGCGGGGTATCCGCTGTTTCCTGCGACCGTCACGGTCAATTGTGTTTTTTAAGGGTTATCTAAGCGTGCGAGTGCAAGGCGCAAGAATTGCAGGGATCAGCGTGGCTTTGTGCTGCGTGCTTCAGGCTGTGCCAGCTTTGGCCCAGGAAACGCTCGCTGGCGCTCTGGCGCGCGCCTATGGCAGTACGCCGGAACTCAATGCCCAGCGCGCGAACGTGCGGGCCCTTGACGAACTCGTTCCACAGGCCTTGGCGGGTTATCGCCCCCGGATCACCGGTACCGCCGATGTGGGACGCATCCATAACGAGACGATTACTCCGACTTTCTCCAACACAACCGGAACACGGACCGGGCGAAAGGCCCATGCAAACGACACCTTCTCGGCGCGTGGTGTGGGTTTGCAGGTCGATCAGACACTGTTCAGCGGGTTTCGTGTCGAGAACTCCACCCGGGCCGCCGAATCGCAAATTCTTGGAGCGCGCGAAACGCTGCGCAACACCGAACAGAATGTCCTTCTGAACGCCGCCACGGCTTACATGAACGTGCTGCGGGATACGGCATTGCTCAACTTGCAGCGCAACAACGTCGAGGTTCTGGAGGAGCAACTGCGCCAGACACGGGATCGCTTCCGCGTGGGTGAAGTGACCCGCACCGACGTGGCCCAGTCTGAATCGCGCCTGGCGCTCTCTCGGTCTCAGGCCAGCGCGGCAGAAGGCAATCTTCGGTCGAGCATTGCTACCTACCGGCAGCGGGTCGGCGTCGAGCCCAAGCGGCTTGGCCCAGCCAAGCCGGTAGAGAACCTGATCCCGAAATCAATCGATGTGGCCGTTCAGGGTGCGCTGAGCAATCATCCGGCGATCATTGCCTCGCTCCACGGCGTTGATTCCCAGCAGCTGCAGGTCAAGGTTGTCGAGGCTGAGCTTTATCCGACTGTCACCGTCTCGGGTGCGCTCTCCAAGCGTTGGGAAAGCGCGTCGAGCGACTCGGAAGCCTACAGTGCATCGGTCGTTGCCCGGCTGTCCGTGCCCATCTACGAAGGCGGCCAGGTCTATTCCCGCGTCCGGCAGGCCAAGGAAACCCTGGGTGAGCGGCGGATTCAGGTGGACCAGCAGCGCGATGTCGTTCGTCAGGCCGTGGTCGCGTCCTGGAGCGGACTGGTGTCCGCCAAAGCCCAGATCATCGCATCGCAAGCGCAGGTCGCCGCCTCTGAGATTGCTTTGGCCGGTGTGCGCGAGGAAGCCAAGGTTGGTCAGCGCACCACGCTCGATGTGCTGAACTCGCAGCAGGAACTGCTCATTGCCCGCTCCAATCTGGTGACGGCCCAGCGTGATCGCGTGGTGGCATCCTACAACGTATTGGCGTCAATCGGTAAGCTTTCGGCGCACAACCTGTCGCTGAAGACCGCAACCTACAGCCCGAAGATCCACTATGATCAGGTGCGCGACAAGTGGATTGGCACGACAACGCCTGATGGCCGCTGACGGATTGCCGCCTGCGCCGCCAGTTCGTCGTGGGTAACCGGACCAACGCCCGTTCCGTCTGTTGCGACCGACTGAGACACTGATCTACTCTGGTCTGAAATGCGTGGGCGATTCGTCGGCCTGGCGTTGTTCCTTGTGAGAGAGTTGTCATGTCTGCCGCACAGCCGAAACCCTCTGAACCGTCAATGGAAGAAATCCTGGCCTCGATCCGCCGGATCATCTCCGATGATCAGGCTGCCAAGCCGACACCTGCTCCCGTTGCCCCCCCGCAAGCTGCCGCACCCAAGCCTGCTCCGATGGATGACGAGGAGGTTCTCGACCTTGCGCCCAAGCCCGTGGCCCGCAAGCAGGAGCCACATTTCATCACGGATGATCCCGTCGACAATGATCTTTCCTTCGATGAAGCCATGAACGCACCGCCAGTGGAGGCTTTGCCCAAGGGGCAGGATGATATCGACGCCCTGATGGCGGCTGCCGAGTTCGAGGCATCCCCAGTTGTCGCTGCCGAGCCGCCACCAGCCCCCATTCCGGATCGCCTTGTCTCCCCCACGACCGACCGTATGGTGTCGACAGCCTTCTCCTCGCTCGCCAACACCGTGCTTGCCAACAATGCGCGGACGCTGGACGATCTGGTGCAGGACATGATGCGCCCGATGATCAAGAACTGGCTCGACGACAACCTTCCCAACATCGTGGAACGGCTGGTGCGGGCGGAAATCGAACGCGTCGCACGCGGCGGACGTTGACGTAGCCCCCGCTCTCCGGTTTACCCCTTCCAACCCTCAAGCCGGGCCTTTCGCCCGGCTTTTTTTGCATTTGGTCGCCGTGACATGATGGACAAGACATTCGAACCCGCCGCCGTGGAGTCCCGC
>JANMFA010000505.1:0-4546 GCA_031377545.1 Hyphomicrobiales bacterium
CCGGATCAAGGCGCAGAACCACCCAGATCTGCGGTTTTCCGGTCGAGATGTTGTCGCGATAATAGGTCGTTTCAATCGTATGGGCTTCCAGCGTGGCTGCGCCACCATAGAACAGCTCGCCATCCCCGTCCCGCCCGAGCGGGGCACCGGTGTCTGCTGCGGGCGGCTCCGGCAGGATCGCGCGCGCTTCCCAGATCACATCGAGCCAGGGCGAGCGTGCCTTGCGCTTCTCCAGCACCACGCCGACCTGCATCGTCAGTGTCGGCATCAGTGCGTTTCCTTCAAAGGCAAACCCGCGATCAGGTTTTGTGGTTTCAGCCGGATGATCCGGTCCGTACCCATGGCAAGGATCAGATAGATCGGTCGGCCACTGATCTGCGGCAGGATGCGCGCATCGTCAGCCAATGTCATTTCATAAAGTGCCACGACTCGCGCCTTGTCGGCTTCAGGCACATCACTGCCTTTCCAGAGCTGGTTGCCGATACGTGTTGCCTCCTGATCAAGGCCGATGAACCAGTTCCAGTCCTTGTCATGGATTTCCGCCACAACGCGCACGGTCGCGCTCAAGCCCATCAGATGCGTCAGCCAGCGTTCGATCACGGTGCCCAGTGCTGCCCGCGCGTCCTTGTCGAGGCCGAAATCCATCACCATGTCGAAAGCATCGGAGCGCGCCTTGTAGCCCAGGGCATTGTCGCCGATCAGCACGTCGAGATCCTTCGCGGCCTGCTCACCAAACATGGCGACGAGCGGCGACGCGTGCGTGTCGACCTTCGCGCCATCCACGGTCTCCTCATCCGCCACCAGCAGGACGCCGTCGTTGATCGTCAAACGCTGCGCGCGGAAGAACATCTCTGCTGCCCGCAGCACGAAGGCGCTGTCCTCCTCATCAAGTGCGTTTCGGAGGATCGCGTGAACCAGTTGGTTCACGAACATCGGCGGTGTGCGGCCCATGCCGTCCTTCACGAGCCGCTGATAGGCCAATTCCAGCGTTTCGGCGCGCACCAGCAGATCGCGGAATGCGATCAGCATCTGCCAATTCTCCCGTGCATCGGGATCGACGATGGTTCCGATCTCTTCCGCCGTCACGGGATCAGAAGGTGCAATCATCAGCCGCGCGTGCAGCGCGCGCTCGGCCTCGCAGGCCTCGGGCGGTGGCAGCACTTCGGGCCTGGCATAGAACGCCTTCAGGAATTCGTCGGTCACCGCAAGATGGCCGGACTCGTCGCGCTGCAGCAGGAGATGCCCGGAGGACACCCAGAATTCATGGCCCGCATGGTGGTGGGCAAGCTGATCCATCAGGCTGTCTTCTTTTCTGCAAGTCCTGCGAGGTCAACCCGCTCTTCCGGTTCGTCCTCGCCCTCGACCTCATGAAAGGTGAAGACGCGGCTGTGGCTGTCCTTGTTGAAGGGCAGCCCCGCTTTCACTGTCCTGAACTGCTCACGGATGTCGCCATCCTCGCCGAGCGTGCGGTGAATGACCACCAGTGTCTGCTCGGGGTGTTCGGCACAGCTTTCGGCGAAGGCCAGTTCCTCATCGGCGGCAGCGAGTGCGGTGCCCATGTCCGGTGCACCGTGCTGGGCGACAAGCACTTCTGCGAGATGCTGCACGGCGTCGCGCCGTTCTTCCGGTGTGGCCCGGACAACCACGGCGATGGTCGACCAGCCGAAGCTTTCAAGGCCGAGCCAACCCGAGCGAAATGCAACCTTTGGCTTGCCCTTCAGTGCCGTTACATCGGCTCCAAAGAACATGAAGGAGCCGGGCACGGCCCATTCTCCAGGTTCAGCCGCCTGGTCGAAGGCAAAGGTGTCGGAGGGGTCAAGGCGGATCGTGCGCAGGAGTTTGGTGCACACAGCTTCGGCTCCCGCGTTTCGGGATCGAACCATGCTGCTTCCGCAAGCGCTGCAACCAGATCCTGCCGCGTGGCGGCGCCCGGCTCACCTGCCGGATGCACCAGCAGATCGCCATTGCCGTCGATCCCGCGCTTCACGCCATTGTCCTCGGGCATCCGCGCCAACCACTCGCGGCCCACACGCCGAAAGCCCTTTTCCCCCCAGGCATCGACATGCACCATGAGATGGCGGCAGAAGCTCTCGACCAGCACAGCAGGATCGATATCCTCGAAACCCTCCACCTCGAGCGCTGTACCAACAGCCCAGTTTCCCGGCTCCAGCGAAACACCGCTGGCCGCGTTGCGGACAACCGCCGTGCGCATCATGCCGCCAAACACGAGCCACTCCGGCGGCTGATCCTCTGCGGCACCTTCGGGCCAGGCCAGCCTGCCGCCACCGATCAGGCCCTGGTCAAACAGCATGGCTCCCGGCCAGTGAAAAACGATAGGCTTCTCCGGGGGGCAATGCACTGCCAGCGAATCCGCCATGGCGCACATGCCGGCATAAAAAGCGCGGCGTGCGGAAACCAGCGGTTCGTCCGGCTCCAGCACCACGGCAAATTCCACCAGATCGAAGCGCTTGACGAACACGAGCGTACCCGCTCCCCGGCGGCTGGCAATCTCCTGCGCATAGGCAAAGGCATCGCCGCCCTCGCGCAGCGCAACGAGATCAAAGCCTGGCGGCAGGTTGAGAAGATCCCTCCCGTCGCCCGCGCCGAAAATCTCCGGTGATGCCAGTTTGTCGCTCAAGCCGCTTCCCAGTCTTTGTCTTTTAACTGACCGCCCTTTATAGGGCTTCAAAACAAGGCGCAAACGAGAGCTGCCGGGAAAACCCATGGATATGTCCAGAACCACCATCGTGCTGTGCTCGTGCGAAGACACGATGAGCCCGGATGCCAAAGCCGTTGGCAAGGCATGCCAGGGTGCCACCGTCAGGACCGCGAACCATCTCTGCCGGACAGAGGCGGGCCTTTTTGCCGATCTGGCGGCAAAAGATGGCCAACTGATCGTTGGTTGCACGCAGGAAGCGCCATTGTTTCAGGATCTTGCGGAAGACAACGGACTCTCCGCTTCACTCACTTTCGTCAACATTCGCGAGACAGCGGGATGGTCGATCGAGGGCAAGAAGACTGGCCCGAAGATGGCGGCGCTGATCGCAGCGGCTGCAGTTGAAATGTCGCCCGTCACACCCATAACGCTCTCCAGCAACGGCGTCGTTCTGATCCTCGGGCGCGACCAGACGGCTGTGGATGTCGCCGCTAAACTGGCGGGGCGGATGGATGTCACCCTCATCCTTTCGTCGCTGGATGCCATTATGCCGCCGCGCAGCGCCGAATTCCCGATCAGGCTGGGCACAGCCAGGAATGCTTCCGGATGGCTGGGCGCGTTCGAAGTTGTGATCGACAGCTTCGGCGAGCCCGCCGTTTCCTCCCGCGACCGGCTGAAGGTGAGCCGCACGAACGACGGCCTCACGTCCAACTGTGATGTGCTGATCGATCTGACCGGCGGCCAGCCGCTGTTTCCCGCACATGACCTGCGTTCGGGCTACCTGCGCGCCGATCCGGCCTCGCCCGCCGCGGTGGCTGAACTTCTGTTTGCAGCCGGTGATCTCACCGGCACCTTCGACAAACCGAAGTACATCGATTTCAAGCCGGACCTTTGCGCCCACTCGCGTTCGCAGATCACCGGCTGCACGCGCTGTCTCGACCTGTGTCCCACTGGCGCGATCACGCCTGCGGGCGATCACGTGGCCATATCTGCTGAAATCTGCGCGGGCTGTGGCGCCTGCGCTGCGGCCTGTCCGACCGGGGCGGCGAACTATGCGCTGCCGAAGCCCGAGGCGCTTCTGGCCAGATTGCGGGCTCTGCTTTCCACCTACCGCGAGGCAGGCGGCAGGAATGCGGTCGTGCTGTTCCATGATTCCGGGCACGGCTACGGGCTGATCGACGCGCTGGCCCGCTTCGGAAACGGCCTGCCAGCCCATGTGCTGCCCGTCGAAGTGAACGAGGTCACGCAGATTGGCATCGAAGCGCTGGCGGCTGTCTTCGCCTATGGCGGTGTTGCAGTCCGCTTCCTGACGCGCGCCAAGCCGAAACATGACATCGACGGATTGCGTCAGACAGTTGCCTTGGGCAACCAGTTGATCGGGGCGCAAGGATTCACATCGATCGCGGCCGCCACGATCGAAACGGATGATCCTGATCAGCTTCTTGCGGCTTTGCAGGCCATGGCAACCGGAGCGGCGGCCAAAACCCCCTCCGGCTTCCTGCCCATGGGCGGCAAGCGCGAAATCATGGTGATGGCGCTGCGCGAGATGCACAAGGTGGCACCCGCGCCGATGGATATCATTGCGCTCGACAAAGGCGCGCCGTTTGGCCGTGTGAATGTTGACACTGCGGGCTGCACGCTCTGCCTGTCCTGCGTCTCGGCCTGCCCTGTATCGGCGCTGGGTGACAATCCGGACAAGCCGATGCTGACCTTCGATGAAAGCCTCTGCATGCAATGTGGCCTGTGCGCCGCAACCTGCCCTGAACACGTCATCACGCTGGAACCGCGCGCCCATTTCAAAGCCTTCGGCGAGAGGCCGGTTGTGCTGAAGCAGGAAGAGCCCGCATGCTGCACGCAATGCGGCAAGGCCTTCGGTGTCAAATCCACCAT
>JANMFA010000515.1:0-1615 GCA_031377545.1 Hyphomicrobiales bacterium
GCCTTCCTGGTGGCATTGGCATTTCGCTCAACCCGGGCGTCGGCCTCCTCGTCCGCGAACGCCCGGTGGGCTGTTTCCAGGGCTGATGGCGGATTGACTTTGGCTCGACGAGCAAATTGCGGGCTGGTCGCCTGCCGCAAAACCCAAACAACGATGAGCAGCGGCAGATAGAGGATCGCCAGCACCCCAAGCAGCGCCGCCATGAACTTCAACTGCAGATCCGGCTCGAAGACGAAGCCGACAAGCACAATGGTTGGCACAACGACGATCAACCAACGCAGGAGCGCGAGAAAGGCAACGCCAGCAACGGCAAGGAGTGCGGTGCCAGCGCAAACCGGCCCGATCCAACCCCAGATCTGTGCCGCTGTCATCATGGTCCAGACCTTTCCAGCACATCGCACGCGATCATCGCTGCTGCTTCTCCCCCCTCACATCAGACCTGCCCAACGCCCACCACGACATCGGTCGAAGCCGGGGTAGGGGGCGTCGCTGCCACCGGCGTTCGGCCGCCTGGAAAATCCCCCGGTCCCATGATGCACTGGGCTTGTCCGTCGCAACCGCTTGGAGCGGCTTGGCCGGGCTGGTTGAGTGAGGCCAAGCGTTCCGTCACGCCAGACGTCCAGCTTCGGCGTTGATCTTCAGTGCTACCGTTGTAGCGGTCGGCAAGGCAGCGGATGTTCTGGTCACCGCCGCAGCTGCGAATGGCATCGCGCAAAGTGAGCATGCCGCCATTGATGTTGTCGGAGAGGATGCCGCGATCCATGCCATAGCCGCGCGCTGTCGCTTGTGTCAGCTGCATCGGGCCCTGCACGCCTGTGAAGGAGCCTGCGCAAGCGGACATCCGACCCTCGTGGGCAGAGACCGCGAGCGCCAGGCGCGGATCGACGCCGTAGCGGTTGGCAGAATCGACGATCATGCCGGCGATGTTGGGATTGCGCGCCATGATATCCTGGGTTGAGCCATAAGTCGGCAGCCCGAAACTATTGGGGCAGAGATCGGTCAGACGGGTGCGCTGGTTGAGGTCACAGGATTGCGCATCTCGCGTGTAACCATTGGCGCTTGCCGGAACCGCCGCGAAACAACCCATCGCCGCAACGGTGAACACGACGACACGGCGTCTCATCGCTGCACCGGGCAGAAGCGGAAGACCGCGCCATTGACGGAGAAGGAGCGCCGGTCGATCCGCCGATAAGTCCATCTTTGGGTTTCGCGGGTGCTGGCGTCGCCGCCCTCCACGCAGGTGACGGCATAGCTGTCTCCGGATCGGCCAGCGTCCTGAAGCGTGCACTGCACCCCCTTGTTGCCGAACTGGCGACCGTCGAAGCTGAGGATCGCGGGCGAAGGCGCTTCGGTGCAGGGATACTCCTTCACCACATAGTCGCCGCGCTCGAGATCGAGCGCCTGGGCAGCCGCTGGAGGCGGCATGGCGGCGAGCAGGGCGCAGGTGGCGAGGGTGATGAGGCACATGGCGGTTCTCCTTCCGTTGAGGGCCCTGGCAGCTCCCGCCGCGGGAGGGCGGGTCGCGGTCAAGGCCGCGCCGTGAGGCGCGCCGCAAGGGCAGCCTTGGGCCGGCGGCCGGCTCCTGCGGCATGCTGCCAGCCCAACGGAAGAGGAC